>JAAUTE010000014.1 GCA_012031815.1 Chloroflexaceae bacterium | reverse complement strand
CACCTCCCGCGTCAGCACCAATGAAGTTGCCAATGCCAAGCGCCGCCTGTCCCTAACCTTTGATAACCGCGATCGCGTCGATGTTGCCCTCGCCACCAACATGATTTCCGTCGGTCTCGACATCGATCGTCTGGGGTTAATGGTCGTCCTCGGTCAGCCCAAAACTGCCGCCGAATACATCCAAAGTACCAGCCGCGTCGGTCGGGATGAATCGCGTCCCGGCCTCGTCGTTACCCTGCTCAACCTCCATCGTCCCCGCGACCGCTCTCACTACGAACACTTCACCGCCTGGCACGATGCCTTTTACCGCGCTGTCGAAGCCACCAGTGTCACCCCCTTTTCCCCACGCGCCCGCGATCGGGGTCTAGCCGGAGTAACGGTGGCCCTGGCCCGCCTTGGCTGCCCCGAACTTACTCCCGCCTTGGCTGCCGCCGATATTATCCAGCATCGCGATCGCTTGGAATTTGTGGCCCAGGCACTTTGCGATCGGGCAATGTCTCATCGTCAAAAGAATTCACCAGACGACGAATCATTACCTGAGCTAGTTAAGGGCGAAACTAACCACTTACTTGATAAATGGCAAAACGAAGCCGAAGAACGAGGCAAACTGCAATATCAAAACGAAGAAGGCGGAGCTAATCCTCTTCTCCGCGATCCCCTCGACCCTGAAGAAAAGGGACACAAACTGTTTAAGGCGCAACGTAGCCTCCGAGATGTGGAGCCAACGGTTAACCTCTGGCTCAAAAAACCAGATGATTTTGACTAATTTCTTGATAAGCAATGTCTAAAAACCAGAAAAAGAGCGCTAAACCTCACGGCGAGATTCGTCGCAGCCAACTCATCACCACCTTCGGCCCCGGTTCAATGGTGGACTTACCCGACCATTCCGTCATCATCGGCGGACTAAATCTTTGGAGAGGCTACAAGCAGTATTTAATTGAGGAAACCCGCCTCGCGAACAAAGTCAAGAGCAACCTGATTAAATTTGGTCACGCCAGCCAGAATACCAAAATTGTTCTCTATGCTCCCCCCGCAGCCAACGGCGATACCAACGCTGGCACGGGTATCCAGACCTTTATCTTCCCTACCTGGTTTGTCGTTCAAAACCCTGAGCCTAAACAACGCAATGGCAGACAATACCAATCCCGCCCTTTAATTCCCTACAAGCGTCTAATTAACGGCAAGTACGAGGATACGAATAAAAAGAAGTACTCTGTCGTTCCCGTCCGTTTCGTACAAGCTTGTCCCAATGGACACCTAAGCGATCTTGATTGGTATGGGTTTGTCAACACCGAATGTGGTAAGGTCTGCTCCCAACAGCTTTATCTCGAAGAAGGCGGTACGGGCAACGACTTTTCGGATATTTTTGTATATTGTGAGAAATGTAGTAAACGCCGTCCCCTCTCCGATGCTAAAATTCCCAACGTTGTCACTCTTGGCTTCTGCAATGGCAATATGCCCTGGTTGGGTTATGGGGAAAAGGAACCGTGTCATCAGCCCGATAGCGATAAGCCGGAACCCAATCGTTTACTCGTCCGTTCTGCCAGTAACGCCTATTTCGGTCAAGTTCTGAGCGCCATTTCCATACCCGATACTGACCAAGCTTTAAAAGATGCTGTCACGCAAGTCTACGAAAAGTATTTAAAAGAAGCCAACCTAGAAGACATTCGTTACTTTCGGCTCAAATTGCCAGAATTTCGAGAAGCGCTAGCAGAGTTTGAGGATGAAGCCATTTATGCCGAAGTAGAGCGTCGCCGTTCAGGAGGAGCCGAAGAAAACGGTAAATCTATTAAACAGCTTGAAATTGAAATTTTCCTGTCTGATACTCCCGAAATTGGCGAAGACAAACCCGAAAGTAACTTTTACGCTGAACGGCGATCGCTGCCTGTACTCCCCGACATTCTCCAGGGGCGACTCGACCGTATTGTATTGGTTAAACGCCTACGGGAAGTCATGGCCCTAATTGGTTTTACACGTTTTGAACCCATTAATACCAACATTGAGGGCGAACTCCCCGAAGATGCCATTGACCTCCGGGTACGCTTGGCAAAACTCGATCGCGATATAACTTGGGTTCCTGCCGTTGAAAACAAAGGTGAGGGTATCTTCATTGCTTTCAACACAGAAGCCATTGAAACCTGGCGCAAGCGGGCGGCTGTTGAGCAACGGGACAAGGAACTGTTCGAGGGTTACAAACAGTGGTGTCAGCGCAATAACGTTGACCCTGAGACAGTGACATATCCAGGTGCGCCGTACATCATGCTGCACACCCTCTCTCACCTGTTGATTACCACCGTTTCTCTCGCCTGTGGTTATTCTGCTAGTGCGATCAAAGAGCGCGTTTACGCTGGAGAAGTTGGTTACGGCATTTTGTTACATACCGGAACCAACGGCTCTGAAGGTACGCTAGGTGGCTTGATTGAAGTCGGCTGTACAATTGAGAACTATCTGAAACAAGCCCTTTTACAAGGCAAGCTCTGTTCCAACGACCCTATTTGTTCCCAACATGCACCTAGTGACCGCCACGAGGAACGCTTTCGCCACGGTGCAGCCTGTCAGGGGTGCGTCCTAATTGCCGAAACTAGCTGTGAGCAGCGCAATGAATTTCTCGACCGAGCCTTAGTAATTGAAACCGTTGAAAATCATGGGGCAGCTTTTTTTTCTTAGTTCATTATGTCTGTTTTTTCAACAATTGACCGGATCGCACTCATTGCCCTTATTAATGCGCTCGAACGCGGACGATTATGTTCACCATTTTCTGAAGTAAACCTTTCACCTTATCTTCCTAATTTAGTGGTAAAGGCTGTTTCACTTGAATTGAATAATCTAGTTAAAAATGGTATGACTCAGCCGCAGTTAGTCTACCTCCTACGTTGCATTTTCGAAGAACGCAATCAAAATTCAAGCTCAGATAAAGCCATTGAGCTTTTGCAGCAGCAGCCCCGCGCTCTACCCGCTTCGGGTGAGCGTCGGGAAGAATGCGAGCGAGTGTAGGAGCGTCCCCTGACCAATGCGTAGCGTAGCGTGCCGAAGGCTTAGCGAGGGAGGGGGACAGCGACGAAACGAGCAAATCTCTCATGCCGCTAGACAGGCGCGTTCTGATTTTCGATGTATTGTCGCAACACAGAAACGCTAACGCCACCACAAGATGCAATGAAATACGATTCGTTCCAAAGCACATCTTTCCAGTAGAAGGCGTTTGCGTGTTCCGCAAATTCACTCCTGACCCTGCGACTGGACACAGATTTAATGTTGTTGACGAATTTGGGCAAGTCCATTTGTGGGCAGTACTGAAACAGTAGGTGAATCCGTCCCCGTTCCTACACCCGATGTACCAGAAATGGAAAACACCATCGGGATTGACATGGGCTTGAAGTCGTTTTTGGTAGACAATTCGGGTGAAGCAATTGTCATCCCTCAGCATTACCGCAAAGCGGAAAAACGCCTGAAGCGATTGCAACGATCCCTGTCTCGCAAGAAGAAAGGATCGAATCGACGCAAGAAAGCAATTAAACGAGTCGCTAAGGCTCATCTGAAAGTTGCCAATCAGCGTAAAGATTTCCATTACAAAACAGCCAAAAAGCTTTTATCTCAAGGAAAGCATGTCGCGCATGAAAAGCTGAATATCAAAGGGCTTGCCAGAACTCGAATGGCAAAGTCTACTCACGATGCTGGATGGGGTCAATTCCTGCAAATTCTCTCAATCAAGGCTGAAAGAGCCGGGTTACTGGCAATTGCCGTGAATCCAAACGGCACAAGTCAAGACTGCTCAAATTGCGGTACAAAGGTTCCTAAGAAAATCTAAGATCGTTGGCATTCATGCCCGTCTTGCGGTTGTGAACTTGACCGTGACCACAATGCAGCAATTAATATTAAGCATCTGGCGGTAGGGCATTCCGTCAGTAAAGCTCAGGTAACGTCCGATGCAATAGCAGGAGTCACTGAGAAGCCCGCGCTCTATGCGTCAGCATGAGCTTCGGGAGTATGTCACCGGAACCTCCGAGAAGCCCCTGCGTTCACGCATGGGGAGGAATAGGAGCGGCAATTGAGGGGGTTCGATGCCCCTAAAATTGCCAAACAGTCTCCCGAAAAGGACATAAATCTTGCTGTATAATTAGACATATCACCTGTGAGGTTTTTGAATCGTGGAACAAGTTCTGACATTAGCTTGCAAACTCCAACCTACGCCTAAGCAGGCTTCTGAAATAGATGCTTTGTTGAAGGCGTTTGCGGATGGCTGCAACTATGCCAATCAGACTGTCAAAGCTGGCGTGACCAGCAAGTCCACTATTCAAAACTTGACCTATCAGGAAATTGAGAAAACAGTTTGGGCTGAGCGCTAATCAAGCGGTAAGAGTTTTGTCGCCCGTGTCGGTGCAAAATCGCAAAACCGCGAAGCTCAAAAAACAAACCCGTGAAAGCTTTCAAGGCGACCAGCGCCGATTATGATGCCCGAATCTTTTCTTTCAGGGAGAAGGATTGGACGGTCAGCTTGACGCTGCTGAATGGGCGTGAGCATATCAAGCTGGATCTTGGGAACTACCAGCGAGGCAAGCTCAAGGGGCGGGTTCCTACCAGTGCCCAATTGTGCAAACACAGAGACGGTAGCTACTACATCCATGTCCAGCTCAAAGACGAAACACCAGAACCGATTGAAGCAAAAAAAGTGATTGGTGTTGACCTTGGGCGGCGTGACATTGCAGTAACCAGCGAAGGAGACAAATGGGACGGAAAGCAGATCCAGCAGGTCAGAGATAGATTCTCCAAAGTTAGGGCATCGCTCCAAGCAAAAGCCTCGAAAGGCACAAGAGCGACTCGTCGCAGGGCGAGACAGATTTTGCAACGGCTGTCGGGACGTGAGCGACGCTTTCAGCAATGGTTGAACCATAACATCAGCAAGGCAATTATCCTGTCCGCCCTTGAACACGATGCCATTATTGCAATTGAGGATTTGACGGGCATCAGGGATCGCACCAATCAACGGCCGAGAAACAAGACTGAGCGCCGTCGTTCTAACAGTTGGGCATTCTTCCAACTGCGAATGTTTTTGAGCTACAAGAGTCTGAAATATGGCGTTGAATTGGTGGCGGTCAACCCTGCCTACACCAGCCAAAATTGCCACGTCTGCTACCATATCGGGCTGCGGAGTGATAAGCGGTTTAAGTGTGGCAACTGTGGTTGGCATGGGGACGCTGATTTGAATGGTTCGTTCAATATTGCAAATCTTGGAGCCGTTGTAAGTCGGCTTAGAGGCTCGGACACGCTTAGCTGCGATGTCCAGGGCTACCAAAAGCCCCCCGCTTCAGCGGTGGGGTAACTTACGTCTTGCGTCCAGCAACCAGGAGCATCCGGGACTGAATGCCACTGCTGTTTCGCTTCCCCCCAAGCCAGCAGCCTGCCAATCCGCTCCGTCGCCTCTGCCAACTCCTCTACGGGTAATTTGCCAAAAATCTCCCTGACGATAAAATCGGCTTGCAGCAGCTTTCCTCGATTCGCTTCTAACAAGCTGCCCAGCCGCTCAATCAGCTCCAAGTCTCCTACAGCTTGAACCTCTGAGCGGCTTTCTTCTTGTGAAATTATCGCTTCCTCCGACGCGGGCAAAGCTTCAACCGCTACTTGCGGCTCTTGAAGCTGGTAATTTACTTCCACCGACCAGGCTAGACCTTCACTGGGCTGCAACAGCGCTTCGACATGAGCCAACCGCCCAGCCGCGATCGCTGCTGCTTTCTGATGGTACTCGACGAGCTGGCGGTAATAGGAAGCTAATTCTTGCAGTTGCCCTTCCGGGACAGGTGGTGGCGGTGGTAGCTGAAAGTTAACCATTTTTGCCTTAATTTAATCTCAGATTAGGTTTCGCCTTTAAAGCGCTGGCAGCGGCTTTTCACACCCTTGCAGGCGAGTCCGTACTTGGGACAGCTTGTGGCATAGGTGACTCTCGTGACGCTTTCGTTGCAAAAACTGCATATAAACTTAAATTCACGGGTGTAGATCGTTCTTTCGTGGGCTTTGACCGTATATTCTTTGACGTGAATCTTTTTGCTTTCCATTCTTGCTGAGATACAGCGCTTTAAAAAACAACGTTTTTCGATCCTAGTTCCAAACTGCCCCATTAGTACCTGACAACTTTGCCCCAATCTCGAACAGCGATCGCCTTTGCCAGTGTGCAGAGCGCAATCGCCTACCACACTATTCACCTTAATTAACCTGTATGCAGGCTCAAAATACCAATTAAAATGGTGTCAAGACTGGCTGGGATACTAACATGGCTGACGCCTACTCCTTCCGCGATGAAATCCTGACTCGCTACCGCACTCGCATTCAAAACCGCGATCGCCTCAAGCTGACCAAAGACGAACAAGAGGAGCTGATTGCCGATTTTGTGGCGGGATTGATTGAATTGGAGGATAAAGAGGAAATTGCCCAGCACTGCCAGTCCGAAATTGCGCTGCTGGAAGAAGGTTATCCCGTCAACACTATCGCCCGCACCCGTATCCCCGAATACCGCAAGGCCATCACCAACGCGATCGCCGCAGGGATTTTAACGGTCACCAAAGCCAATTCAACCCTAGTGGCCGAAGAAACCCAGGAAATCCGCAAGCATTATGCCCTCATCTTTTTTGCCTACGAACCCCAAGTCTACGAAGAACTGAAAGCCCGCGATGCTAAAAGTAATAATCTCAAGCAAGATGAACTAAAACCCGTCAATCCCCAGCATTTTCTAGAGATGGCATCTACCCTGCTCGAATCCAGCAATCCCTACGAATTAGCCACTGCGATCGCCGCTGTCACGGGACGGCGCTTTTCGGAGGTGCTGTCCAAGGGGGAGATGGCTGGAACCAAGGGATTTTACGAACTCAGCTTTTCCGGGCAGTTAAAGAAGAAAGAAGCTGTTTCTGCCTATTCCATTGATACCCTGCTTCCTGCCACCGAAGTTTTGAACGCTCTCTACCGCTTGCGGAGCCATTCCCAAATTCAGGAACTATCCGGGGCTTCCGTGTTGGAGATTAACGCCAAGGCCAACGCCCCGGTCAACCAGGCCGTGCAGCGCCACTTTCAGGAAACCGGAATCGTGCCGATATTAGCGGGAGAAGCAGCCGTCACGGTTCACAACCTGCGCGGGGTTTACGGGGAAATTGCCATTCATTTCTTCTGTCCCCCGGACATGAGTACCCACCGTTTTGTCCAGTCTCGCTTGGGTCATGTCATCGGCAAGACCGCTCTGGAGCAACAGAAAAACAGCGGTGCGACGGAACATTATTTCCACTACTACCTGGTTGACGCAGCGGGCAAGCATTTGGGCACTAAGGGCGTTCTCCTGCAAGAAACCACCAGTTTGCTCGAAGAACCGTCGCGCCTCGTGCCGGAACTCGGTTCCGGCACTCAGATGGGCGACCGCATTCCGCCGATTCTAGAACAACCCCTGAGCGATGAGGGATTTGTCACCAGGGCGATCGCACTTTTGGAGGCTGATTGGCAGTCTCAGCTCACGGCCCTTGTAGCGCTGACAGGCTTAGCCCCCTTCGATCTCCTTAAACGCCTCATGTTCTTGGAAGTGGAGGGAAGCCACCGCATCGTTTACCGCGAGCAGCTCCACCCTGCCGATAAACCCCTACCCCGCCTACAGACTTTGGCTCCCGCCGCCACCGTCCTGCAAGCAATCGAGGCACTGCGCCAACATCCAGAATCCACGCAATTATTGGAGCGCCTGAGCGGTCGGCAAATTGACAGGCAGGCTTCTTCCCTGCTAGATACAGCTTTACCTCAATTTCATACAGCTTCAGTAGGGGAACTGCAAGAACGATACGCTCGTTTGGTTAGCAGTTTGCCAACCAAAGCCACGCCGGTTGCCGTCGAGCCAGCGGAAAATGCGGTCTTGGAGTCTCCCCAAGTAGAGCAATTTTCCAAGACAGTGGTTGCGGGCCTCGACAAGATCTATCAGGCCATCCAACATTTAGGCGATCGCCTTTCGGTTTCAGGCTTGGGAATGGCTCATGAATCCTTCGAGAGGGAGAATCAACACCTTGAAGGACAAAACGAGCAGCTCCGTCAGGAAAACCAGCAACTTCAACTGCAAAACAAACAATTACGCCAGGAAGCCGACGCGCTCCAGTTACGGCTCGAACAATTACAGGCTGCGGAAGCCACCATCCAGCAGCAGCTCGCGCAGATCTCCCAACTCCTTCCTGGCCTCGTTCCTCCCATCGCGCCGCCTGCCGCTCCGAAGTCACCTCCGCCCGCCAACCCTGAGCGAGCCGATGAAGTCCGAGTCCAACCGCAAAGGCCATTGACCCTTGCCCCCCACAACTGCCCGTCCCAGCGCCTTCCCTAAAACGGAAACTGGTCGCCTCAAGAAAAACTTCAGTGGGCTTACGAAACGCTCTGCAACTACAACGATGATCTAAACACTCCACAAACTCACAAAATTGCCCTCAATCAGCAGGTTTTTGCCACGGTCACTGGCTGCATTCGCACTGCCATCAAACAGTTTATGGAAGACCATGCCCAGCGATCGCATCCCACAACCAGCGCCACCAGCTCGACCCTCAAAGTCAGAATCGCTCCCGCTGGCACAAATCCATCCAACTCAACGAGCTATTTCCTCAACCTTGGAAAAAGCCCTAATTGCCTCACCCTTTTCTCAATCAAACGATGATTTTAAGATTTCACGTTTCTAGCCCCTCAGCACAACGGTAAGCAGATGGATTTCCACCGGCAGGATGGGCAGCTTGAGAGAGTAGCGTCAGACAATCCCGGCCGACGCGATCGCCTTATGCCAACCCAATTCCGCCGCTCGCAGCAACCAAACCGCCACAGAATTACTGGAATCAGGAGGGATTTCTGAGTCGATAACAACCAGTGCGCCAGTGGGTAAATTTTGCCCAGCCGCTTCCAAGGGAGGGCCGTCATAGCGGTAAACATCGCGATCGCCGTTGGAGTAAGCACAGACGAGATCGATGTAGTGGCGCTGCTCCGGGTTTAAGGCCCGAAAAGCCTGGACAATTTCAGTACCATATTGCGCTTTGAGGGCAGTTAATTCGGCTTGGGAGCCGCATTTTAACAGCAAAGCTTGTAATTCCTCTTGAGAAAGGGAAGTACTTTCTTCTAAACATTGACCATCATCTTGAGTTGGTGGTGATAGGTGAGATTGAGAGGGAGCATCAATTTCTGTAATGCTTGCTGGGACTGGATTTGCACCACCGGAGTTGGTGAATTGGTGGAATTGGTGGGGGGTCTGTGCTTCTGTCTTCTCTGATAAAGACGTTTGTAAGTCTTCTTCCGGCTCAAACCCAAGTCGGGTTTCAAGTTCTTCTTCATCAGGATCATCCTGTAAATTTCCCCAGTTCCCCGGTGGCGCAAAACCACCAACATCACCAACAGGGGGTGAAAACCCTTGACAGCTAAAGGGTTGCTGGATTGGTGGAACTGCCAACGGCTCAACAACAGCATCAACTGCAACCAAGCTGACCGCCTCAGCAGCACCGGCTGTTGCGTTAGGAATGTAAATTTGATTGCTGCCTTCCCCTTCTACTCGCCCGTAGCCCGCGCTTTCCAGTGTTTTCCAGACAACGGTGCGAATTTTATCCACTGACCACTTTTTAAGGGCGTTAATCCGGGTTTTCAGGAAAGAGGCTTTGACTCCCAGACCTGTTTTGGCGAAAAGCTTCTCAGCTTGGGTTTGAACCTTCAAAAAGATGCCTTCCAAGCCGCGAGACGGAGAATTATGGGCATACATGAGCTTATGCTGCCAGAGGAAAAAATTAGCCATCTCGATCGCCATTTGCATGGTTTCCCCTGGAATGAGGGTTGCGGGCGATTCTCCTCGCAAGACAGCATTCACGAGATGGAGCCAGAGCGCTAAACGAGCCGTATAAGCTTCAATTTTCGAGCAAATTAGGCTAACGCTCTGGTGTTTCTCCTTTTGCTCCACGTCAACGAGGAGGTGATTCCAAGCTTGAAACAACACCTTGGCCTCATGGGACAGTAGGTAATCCCTTTCCGGCAGCAAAGATAGGTTTTCGTAGAGCGATCGCAGTTTTTCCTGGAGTCGAGGAACGGCATCAGTATCTTGAAAGAGATTCAGGTAGCGAGGAGGCGCATCGATGATAGAACAGAAGAGAAAGCGGGCTGCATAGCCACTAGCGATAAAATTGACCTCATCCTCCATTAAGCGGGCTAAAGTATCCCACTGAAAGGTTCCCGTTTTCGAGAAAGCCGTCCGGGCCAGGAACAGCCGAGCGTCGGAGCGATCGTAGTTGGTGCTGCCGCCATTGAAAAAGCTTAATTCAAGCTGAACGTCATCGCCCTTACCGCTGCGAAACTGGTTGAGACGGGTGAAATCCGCCATCATTTCATCCATATATTCCAGCAGACCCCGTGGATTCTCGTGATGAATGCGGATTTTAGTCTGAGTAGTCACGTTATTAAGCAAATAGCGCAAACACTTGGGTGGGAGCTGACCGTTAGCAGTTTCTGGCTGATAATCCTGTATTTCTTGCTCATAGCGTTGATTGGCTTCAATCTCCAGGTCAATGAGTGGCTTGAGAATGACTTCCTGGGGCGGGGTCTTGGCCTGGCCAGAGTGAGAGACGTTTGCCGTCCAGAAAATGCAGGGTTGCTTGTAACCACCAGAAGGATTGATGAAAATGCGAGAGCTAGCGCCAATTCGTGAAGCACAGGCGCTCAAAAGCGTCGTAAACAAGTACTCAACGGCTGTCGGCATGGCTTGGGCGGTGGCTTCCAGTAAATTAGCCAAATCTGGCTCTAGATAGCGCTTTACCTGCAAACGCTGACGGTAGCTGTTCAAACTGCTTTTCAACGGCGCGATCGCTTCTTGAACTTCTTCGGAGAGGTCGTGGTCTTGACGAACGACACGGGCCAGTTGTTCAATGTCCCGAAAGGGCTGACTAACTTGAGCGGCCAGCTCCATAAGGGCGCTGACTTGGGCTGGCTTTGAGGGGTACTGCCGCAGAATGCGCTGAATTGACTCGATTAGACTAGCTGTAGAGAGAGCTGGCTCTTGAACGGTATTGAGGGAGGTTCGCGGGGCGGAGAAAGGAGCCTCGGAGCGGAGATGGTGCTTCCAATACCAGCTTTTTAGGCAAGTTTTGACGCCCTCACCCTGACAACTTGTAGAAAAGTAGGGGAAATGGGTGCTGGTTGAAGGAAAGGGGCGATAAGCCTCCAGCATGGCTACGCACACATATTGCACCTGGCGGAGACCCGACGAAAGAATCAGGTTTGCAGCCCTACCTTACAGAGCTTTCCAGTAGCTCAATTCTTAGCCTCAAAAGGCTCAATCGTTGACCCGGATTTGCACCAAGGTCAAAATCGTCAGAAGCCTGACCCGGCAAAGATTTTAGAAGCTGCAAGATGTGTGCTACGCCTAACGCCATTATCTCGGTAGCTAGGGGGACAAGACCAAGCCGGAGAGGCCAGAGGGGTGACCGCTATACATTCCGCAGCGATAATATTAATTATATAAGCAGAAAAAGGAGACTTTTGTGAGTAGTGAATTAATGAAAAAGCGGTAGCGATCCCGAAGTAGTGATAAGCTGGAGAGTATGCCCAATAACGATTTAATGCAATATTTGCTAATATAAATTAATCTTAATTTATTCTCTAAAAACTGAAGGCGGCTCATGCAAACTTCGCCCATAATTGTTTATCTGTTAGTCCTTGATCTTGTTTCTCGTATTAAAAGATTGGACTCTACTACTTCAGCTCAAGAATCTACTCCGTCATCTTGCCCCCGTTGCGGTTCTTCTCACACTGTCAAAAATAGTCATATTCATAATGGAAAACCTAAACATCTTTGTAAAAACTGTGGTCGTCAGTACACTATTAATCCTATCAAAAGTGAAGTTTCTTCAGAGACAAAGCAGTTAATTAACAAGTTACTTCTAGAGCGTATTTCTTTAAAGGGAATCACGAGAGTTACTGGGGTGTCCTGGTCTTGGCTACAGAATTATGTCAATGACAAGCTAAGCCAGATTCCCCGCCAGATAAAGGTTCAGCTAAACCAAAAGGGAAATTGACAATTGAATGCGACGAAATGTGGTCTTTTGTCTCCTCCAAGAAAAACCTTTTGCATATCTGGCTGGCTATCGACCGAGACAATAGAGAAATTGTTGGTTGTTATATCGGCGATCGCACTCGTAAGTCAGCCCGAAAACTTTGGGCAAGTTTGCCTGGTGTTTATCGGCAATGTGAGATCGCTTATACCGATTTTTGGAAAGCTTACCGCACAGTAATCCCCAGCAAACGTCATCGAGCTGTTGGTAAATTTTGACAGTGTTAGAAGAACCGTAATGGGGGCAAAGTGACGGAGTAGATTCTTGAGCTGAAGCAGTAGAGTCTGATCTCTCAATATGAGAAATAAGATCGAGTACTAACAGATAGATAATCATTGTCGAAGTTTGCATGAGCAGCCTTTAGTTTACAGAGAATAAATCAGATTTATTTATAGTAAAAAATATTGCTTGAAATCGTTGCTGGGAAGCATGCCCAGCTTATCACTACTTCGGGATCGCTACCAGTTATTGCAGTCCTAAATATTTTTTCCAAAAATCTACTGAAGTTAACTTGATGGCTGATTCCTTCCAAAAATCCTGAACTTTATTCCATTGCCAAAGTATTTGTAAACAGATAACTATCCACTTGCGCACTAGTTTAAGTGCGATTAACCTATTCATGGTTCGCATTGTAGCTCCTAGACAGGGATCATAAACGACAATCTGCTTAACTCCAAATACTTTTGTCAAAAAAATTGATGGCCAATCAAGCACATACGCCTGCCTGGTTCGATCCAACATAAAATCTGGCAAAAGATGGCCGTTTAGCGTAATCAGATAAAAAAGCTTGGCAAACAAGTTGACATTAACAGCACTTGTAAATTTCAGCGTCTCAATTTGGCTGGTAACTGAGCAAATTGAGATTTTTGATTCCGCATATAGATTACTAAGAGCACTAATTTCGTGATGCAGCTTTTCGGGGTCTTGACTTATTAGATGTTCTGGACCTATCAAAAAGTGCTGTGTTGCGAGAATAATTAGATTAACAGAATTATAATCAAAGAAAAAAAGTTTTCCTAAAAAAATCAAAGTTAACCTAAAAACAACATCAATAGATCTATAATTTTTATGGATCGCGCTACAAATTAATATATTTCTCGGATAATAATATATTTCCCAAGTCGCTTTCTTAAGATAAAATGGTTCGTGCCAAACAGAAAAAGAGGGAAAGAAAATAATACGGTTACTGGTAAGCTTTTTCAGTCGAAGATTAAACTCTATATCATCAAATTTAAGAAAAAATGGCATTAATAATCCACACTTACCAATTACTTGTCTTGAACAGGCAAAGAGCCAAAATCCGCCAGTATTAATATCGAGGTCAGCAAGAAGTAAGTTTAATTCATATGAGCTTTGTAAATATAAACCGTGATTGAGAGAAGAAAGAATGCTGGTTACAAATGGTCTCTTGTCAGCAGAATCTCCAGTTAATAAAGGAAAATCAAATTTAGCTCCTGCATCATGAATTAAATGCGGTCTGAGCATATCCAACATAGCGCCACAAACAGCAAAATCATACTTTGAATATTCATATATAGGAAATATTCTAAAAATAGATTCGCTATCAAGTACAACATCATCATCCATGAACAGGAAGTGGGAAAAATTATCTTCTTCCAAAGCTTCAATCATACCTCTTGAGAAACCGCCACTTGCACCGAAGTCTCGATTAAAAATCAGTTTTACTCTTTCATTATTAAAATCAGATTGATCCAGGGTGTTGCCATTATCTATAATAAATATTATGTATTCTTTTTGTCCAAGTAAACCGTCTGCAAGAAGACTGAAAACAGTATTTTTTATGTATTGCTCTCTCTTATAGGTGCAGCAAATTATTGCCAAAGATACTTCTCTTTCTCTCTTTTTTTGAGTTAGAAGCTTGCCTTCATGAAACTCAGCTTTATCAGAAATACATATTAATTCGAGATAGATTCTACCCAGCTGATCAAGCTGATCAGGAGCTTTTAATGGAATAATTACAGGTTTAGTGGTGGCAGAGTCAATAAATTCTATTGTATTAATTAATTCTTTGGTGTGGTCAAGTTTTTCTCGTATTACATTTATCCTAAAGCTCCCTTTTAGTGACAATTCGTACTGACATTCATTTATATAACTATATTTCTTGTAGTAATATTCGTAAAAAGAATTAAAGTATGAGTTAAATGAAAGAGTATCATTTTTGACAAGTTTAACAATACTAGTGTACTCTAGCTTTAAAATTTCTAGATTAGAATTGCTAGTCCAGTACAACCCCGAAAGGTGTTGTCTTATCGGAAACCTTAATCTAAGGAGAGTATTCATATTAATCTTGCCTTAGAATATGCAAACTTTGTGTTGAGCCAGAACTTAGTTAGCCGAAGTCAGCACCTAAACAACCAGATCATCATTTTTACTGTATTTATATAAAATTAATTGAGTTGGTAATATTCAGATGTCTATAAACATATCTAGTTAAACTAGGATTTGTCAACTACCTTTTACAGAATTTTTCTAAGCTTACCAAATTAACCTGGAATTAGCTAAACACGCTGGCATTCTGGAATAGTCTCTGAATTTTAATAAAATTACATTTCGTATCGGACAATTCCTACAGTCAAGACCGCGATCGCAAAGGGTAGTCGGGAAGGGGAGAGGCGTTAAAACCGCCTTTGTGTGCAAATAGAGAAAAGGTTGTAGAAGAGACGGGAAGCTACAGCTAGAGGATTGGAGGAAGAGAACAGGAATTGCTTTTAACTGATTTGATGCCAAATTTTATTTTGATTACAGTGCAAAAACTAGGTTTGTTGTCAATAATTGTTTTTTTACATCATATGTTTGCTAACGCACTTAAAACATTGTTTGATATATTCCATCAATTATTATTGTTCTTTTTCTCTATTACGATCCGGAATCGTTCTTAATGCGGTGATTGTATGAATCGCTACCGTTAATTCACATTGAGCTGAATACATAGCTAATTAAAGCAGCGATAGAAAGAGGTGGAGAAATGCGACTAGAGTTAATAGTTGCTGACAAACTACTAACAGGATTGAAAGCTCTAACTTAAGGCAGAATCACTAAAAAAAATTCTCGTCCATGCTTACAAGTGAATCTAGACTTAAATCTAGACTTAGTGGTGCTAGCACTAAGCCTAGAAGCTCCCCGCATATAGGGTTTGTAGCAGTATATACGGAGGTCTATGCCTATTATGCCATTTCCCGAAGATTTACTCAACCAGGAACTTGAGGGATATTAGCAATTAGAGTGCTTTATCCTCTAAATTATAGAGTTTTCACTCAATTATTTATGAACAGCAGCAAGTTTGTGTCTTCAGTTCTTGCTGTAGTTTTAACGGGTCTCAGCCGACTGATAACTCTTAGAGGCTAATGGCTTATAAGTTGAGTGATTGCTTTTGTCGGGCATTGTGTGTCTAAATCCTGCCATTTCTGTGTTTTTCGGTTATGTCACCAAAGATCGTGCCGCAGCGTATCTTTGCTTCTTTGTCACACCGAATCGCAGACAAGACAAGTCCCAATCAAGTTGGGAAAGGATTTGTTCATCAAAAAATTTCGAGAATCAATCGGGCATTAGTGCATCAGTTGGACAGTAGGTAGTCAGTATGGTTGCGATTCAAGCTCATTTAAGTGAAGATCCGTATGAATGTCGGACGTTTGTAAGTTTGCTAAAGCGCAGGGCATCACAGCAGCCTGGTCAAATTGCCTATTTTTTGCTGGAGGATGGGGAATATGAATCTCACCAGCTTACTTATCAGGAATTAGACCGACAGGCGCGGGGAATCGCTGCTAAATTACAAAATTGTGCCGGATTAGGCGAACGGATATTGATGCTTTATCCACCCGGTTTAGCGTTTTATTGCCGCCTTTTTTGGCTGTTTGTACGCAGGCACGATCGCTGTTCCGAGTTATCCACCCCGACGCAACCAAACCCTATCGAGATTGCAGGCAATTATTGCCTCGTCTCAACCGATGGTGGCCCTAACAACAGCTTCCGTGATGCAAGCTATCCAGCGTCGGTATGCAGAAGCGCCAGAGTTAACCGCAATGCAATGGCTCGTCACTGGCGATCGCGACGATGAACTGGCAGAGCAGTGGCAGGAACCCCTCCTTCAAGGCAATACACTGGCTTTTCTTCAATACACGTCAGGATCTACGGGAACGCCTAAAGGCGTTATGGTGAGCCACAGCAACCTTTTACACAATTCAGCCGCAATTTCTCAAAGTTTTTGCGATACACACAATAGCATCGGCGTTAACTGGCTACCGCCCTATCACGACATGGGACTCATCGGAGGAATTCTTCAGCCTTTGTACGTCGGCGCTCCCACAATTTTGATGTCGCCCCTGTCCTTTATGCAAAAGCCTTGGCGCTGGTTACAAGCCATTTCCCGCTATCGAGCCACTACCAGTGGCGGGCCGAATTTTGCCTACGACCTTTGTGTTAACAGAATAACACAACAGCAGCGAGCCGCTCTCGATTTAAGTAGCTGGGAAGTGGCTTTCACCGGAGCTGAGCCAGTGCGGGCCCGAACCCTAGAAAAAATTTGCCGCAACCTTTGCCGACTGCGGTTTTCGCCAAGCGGCTTTTCACCCCTGCTATGGGCTGGCAGAAAGTACATTGCTCGTTTCTGGAGGGCGAAAACTAGCGCCGTTAGTGCTGAATCAGGTCGATCGCCTGGCTTTAACTCAAAGTCGGATTGTTGTGGTTGATAGCGAACGGGATAGTAAACAAGTATTAGTTAGCTGCGGGCAAAGCCAATTGAATGAGGTTGCCATTGTCGATCCTCAAACATTTGCTCCCCATCCTGATGGGACAGTCGGTGAAATTTGGGTGTCGGGCCCGAGTGTTGCTCAGGGTTACTGGCAGCGTTCCCAAGAAACGCAACAAACTTTCCACGCTTACTTAAGTACTGGGGAAGGGCCGTTTCTGCGCACTGGCGATCTAGGGTTTCTTCAGGATGGCGAACTGTATGTGACCGGACGCCTTAAAGACATAATTATTATTCGGGGTCAGAATTACTATCCCCAAGATATCGAGCTAACTGTCGAAGCCAGCCACCCAGCTTTGGGAAGTAATTGTAGTGCTGCCTTTGCCCTGGAAATTAAGGGGCAAGAACGTTTAATTGTCGTTGCTGAAGTGATGCGTAGTTACAGGCATAACCTGCCTATTTCTGAAATCGCGGACGCCATCAGTCAAGCCGTAGCCGCTCAATATGCCCTACAGGTTTACGCGATCGCCCTCATCAAAACAGGCAGTTTGCCCAGAACCTCAAGCGGTAAAGTTCAACGCTATGCTGCGCGATCGGGATTTTTAACAGGAACGCTAGAAGTTTTAGAAGACTGGAGTGAAAATCCGCAAAACAAGTCAAAATTTGTACGCCTTCAATCAGAAGTTGAATCGGTATTTCAACAGTTAACTGCCAATAAGCTCTCCTGAATTCATCCCTGGAAACTATTCTCAACTTGAACACAAACAGCGGCGATTAAAGTCCCGATTGCAAGTTTTAAGTCCTCAAATTCTATTGTTTTAGAGAAATTTAGTCCAATCAAATCTAAGCCTACAATAATGAATCGCAAAAGCTCGCCAATGCCTCAAATCACTCCTCAATCGGCTTCGACAAAACCTTTACCCACTGCAACCACCATTCAAACCTGGGTCGCGGCATACATAGCCGAACTTCTAGAAGTCGAACCCAGTGAGGTGGATACAAGCCTTCCCTTCGATCGTTACGGACTAGATTCCTCGGCAGCAGTCGGGTTGACTGGGGATCTTGAAGATTGGTTGGAACGCAAACTCGACCCAACCTTACTCTACGATTATCCAACAGTTGAGGCACTCGCCCAACATTTAGCGGAAGAAATGAAGTAATTCTTGATTTTTGGACAGCGACACGTTTATTAATTGAAAAGGAGAATATCGTGGTTAAGACCGCTATTTCTAGGCAATCTAAGCCAAAAAAGCACGAGAAGTTAACAGAGATTAACTATCGCAACAACACTGAATCTGACTATACTGAAACGATAGAATTTTTGGACAAAACCTTTGAGTATGATGCCCATAGCCGGGACTATTGGGGACAACCCGAACTGTCTCTGCTCTATGGAACGCCGCTTTACGAGCAGGCTTCTTCTACTCAAAAATTAGCCTTAAATCATCTTTACTGGGCAACTCAATACAATCAAACTGCTGCAACAGAGGCTAATGCGGTTCTTTATAACCAGGTAACTGCCGGGGTTTTTGGGGCCTTTAACGGCTATGACACCCTCTGCCAAATGTTAGAGTTAGAAACGGAACAAGAACGCTCCCACATCCATGCTTTTCACACCATTGGGTATAGAACTAAGCGAGCTTTATTGGGAAAAAGTGCGTTTAATGCCTCAATTCTCCGGAAGCCAGGAGGCAAGCCTAAATTAGCTTTTAACGATTTCTCAAACTGGATCGTTGTTAAAAACTTGGTAAATTCGTCACTTCAAGAAGAGGCTTTTCGTTTCTTTACCCATAAAGTACTGCTAAGGCATCAGGTTCACAGCTATTCCCAATATTTAAAAGAATTGGAAGCAAAAGGTGAGCCAATTCCGGCCCAAACCACTGGATTACTGGGACAAATTGCGCCTCGCTCTGCACTACAATTTTTTACCCTGAATTGCGGTACGTCTCCTTTTCTCGCCTGTTTGTTCTTTCTAACGCGCTACATGGCAAACATGCTGCTTAAGAACTGGGAATATCGCTATGTTCAGTTTTACCGGGAGCTTAACCAGAAAGATTGCTTGATTCCAGCGCCCACGGCAGTTTCCTATAACCATTTGATGGACGAATCTTTTCACACCACCACTTCGCGGCTCATTGCCAAAGACTTGTATAAAGACTTTCCCCAGCCCACGGCTTACGAGAAATTAATTGCGAATTTAACAATTTATCGCGCACAAACCATTGGTTTGTCTGGTCTTTCTGGCAGCGTGCCTGCCACCTTCCGCAGTGATGCCGCTTTTATTTTGCCTTTGTATCGTCTTCTGCAATCTCCAGTTTTCGACCTATCCGCTCAAGAAGCTCAAATATGGCTACAACAGTGTCTGTGCCAGGAACATGAGGGGTTTCATCTCAATGGCAAATATCATCAGCATCTTTTGACGGAGTTGCGCCAATCCTTTGATAGCTTAGATTATCTCTGGCCTGTTAATCGCGAACTGCGGATTTTTACCCTGGGAAACAACATTTCTCAGGCAATTAAGCATAACAGGAAAGTCATTGAGCAATTTTCGCGATCGCTTTCCTAATTTCCCAGTAACTAATCTGTCTGATTCTGTCTTCCACAAGCAAGTTTTAAGATTTACCACAATGGAACCCATTGCAATTATTGGTATTGGCTGTCGTTTTCCTGGGGCGAAAGACCCGGCTGCTTTTTGGCAACTTCTACGCAATGGAGTCGATGCGATCGCAGAGATTCCGTCAGAACGGTGGGAAAGAGCTTCTTTTTACCATGAAGTGCCAGGACACCCGGCAAGATGAGCAGTCGCTGGGGTGGGTTGATTGAAGACGTAGACCAATTTGATGGTGCATTTTTTGGGATTTCTCCCCGCGAACTGGAACGAACAGACCCCCAGCAAAGGCTGATGTTAGAAGTGGCTTGGGAAGCCTTGGAAGATGCCGGACTGCCTCCAACCCAACTGAGCGGCACTCAAACTGGGGTATTTGTGGCGATCGGTAACTATGATTACTGTCGATTACTAGCTAGAGATGATTTAGCCCATATCAACGCCTACGACGGCACTGGCAATACCCTCTGCATCGCGGCTAATCGCCTATCTTACTTACTCAATCTCCGGGGGCCAAGTCTGGTGATTGAAACGGCTTGTTCGTCATCCTTGGTTGCCCTGCACTTTGCTTGCCGGAGTTTGCAGCATGGCGAATCCGATTTGTGTTTGGTCGGCGGCGTCAGTTTAATGTTGTCCCCAGAACCAACCATTGCTTACTCCCAAGCTCGTATGATGGCTGCCGATGGCCGCTGTAAAACCTTTGACGCTAGTGCCGATGGTTACGTTCGGGGGGAAGGCTGCGGCGCGGTCGTCCTCAAGCGCTTGTCGGAAGCTCTGCGAGATGGGGACAGAATTCAAGGTATTATTCGCGGTTCAGCCGTGAATCAAGATGGGCTGACCAATGGCTTAACCGCACCCAACGGTCCGGCTCAAAGAGCTGTCATTCAAAAAGCCCTCCAAAATGCTGGCCTCAAACCAGCCCAAATTAGCTACGTGGAAGCCCACGGAACAGGAACCGCTTTGGGCGATCCCATTGAAGTTAAAGCCTTAAAAGCGGTGCTAATGGAAGGTCGTCCCCCAGACCGTCCCTGCTGGATTGGCTCGGTTAAGACGAATATTGGCCATTTAGAGGCAGCAGCAGGCATGGCAAGCCTGATCAAAACAGTTTTAGCGCTACAGCATCAAGAAATTCCCCCTCACCTCCATCTAAAGCAGCTCAATCCCTATATTTCCCTGGAAGGCACGCCGCTGGCCATTCCAACCCAATGCCAGCCCTGGCCCGCTGAAGCTGAAGGCCCGTTTGCCGGGATTAGTGCCTTCGGTTTTGGGGGCACCAACTGCCATGCCATTTTGGAAGCAGCTCCTCTCCGCCAACGGGTTAACCTGAGCGATCGCCCCTGGCATTTGCTAGCCCTATCGGCGAAGAGTGAGGCAGCATTGCAGGCACTGGTTGGGCGCTACCAGGACTTTTTCCAGGCTCATGCTCAGATTTCTCTCATTGATGCTTGTTTTACTGCCAATGCGGGACGATCACATTTTGACTATCGCGTGGCGGTTACAGCCAATTCTGTCAAACAGCTCCAGAAAAATCTGGCGGCCTTAGCCACCACAGCGCCGGGGTCGTGGGCAAAGCAAACTAAACTCAACCAATCTCCTCAAATTGCTTTTCTGTTTACTGGCCAGGGATCGCAATATTTTGGGATGGGCCGCCAACTTTACCAAACCCAGCCCTATTTTCGCCAAACGCTCCAGCGCTGCCAAGAAATTTTGCGCCCTTACTTGAAGCGGCCTCTACTGGAAGTGCTCTATCACGGTGACAATCAGGAACGGGTCAATCAGACAAGCTACACTCAGCCAGCCCTGTTTGCCCTGGAATACGCCCTAGCTCAACTGTGGCAATCTTGGGGGATCAAACCAGCGATCTCTATGGGTCATAGCGTTGGGGAGTACGTAGCAGCTTGTGTGGCTGGTGTATTTACGCTAGAAGACGGTTTGAAGTTAATTGCCGCCAGGGGTCGGCTGATGCAAGCTCTGCCGGAAAACGGGGAGATGGTGGCAGTTATTAGCCTCAAATGCTCAAGTGCAGGCGGCGATCGCAGCTTATCCCCAAGTGGAAATCGCAGCGATTAACGGGCCAGAGAATATCGTTATTTCTGGACTGCGGGAGCCAGTGCGGGCCGCAGTTGTTGCGCTCCAACAGGCTGGTATCAAGACCAAACGGCTGGCAGTGTCTCATGGATTTCATTCGGCGCTTATGGAGCCAATCGTGGCAGAATTTGAGAAAATTGCGGCACAAGTGACCTACACTGCTCCCCAGATTCCCCTGGTTTCCAATGTCACGGGGGTGATCGCCACTGATGAAATTCTGACCCCTGAGTATTGGTGCCGTCACCTGCGCTGTCCGGTTAATTTTGCCGCCGGGATTGCCACGTTACACCAGCAGGGCCATCAAATTTTTCTTGAATTGGGTCCAAAGCCGATACTAACCCAAATTGGGCGCTCTTGCCTGCCAGAAGGGGAAATAGATTGGCTTCCTAGCCTGCATCTCGGTCAAGAGGATTGGCAAGTCTTGCTGCACAGTTTAGGGAAACTATATCAGCGGGGAGCCGCTGTTGACTGGTCGGCCTGGGATCGGGACTATTCTCCTCAGCGTTTGGCTGTGCCCACTTATCCCTTCCAGCGACAGCGCTATTGGGCCGCTCCCAAACCGTCAGCCCCTCAAGCACCAGCGCCGCAGCCCGCCTTATTGTCCTTAGATGCCATTGAAAGCTTAACGCAGCAATTGGCAAGCACCCATAATTTTTCGCTGGAAGAACTAAAATTATTGCCCAAATTACTCAACTATCTTCGCGATCGCCAAGACCAGCAAGGAGCGATCGCCGCGCTTGAGGATTGGTTTTATGAAAGTCAATGGCAAATCAAGCCGCGCACAATCAAGACGAGTCAGCAAAATGGACGGGAAGCTTGTCCTAGAGAATGGTTGATTTTCAGCGATATCCAAAGGCATTGGCAAGGCTCTGGCGGAACGGCTCCAGCAGCAGGGACACCACTGCCACTTAATCTATCCTGGTGCGGGCTATCAATTAACTGCGCCGGGCTTTTCCCATCTCAATCCTGCTAATTCCGATAATTTTGACTATTTGCTGCAAGATTTAGGCGGAAAATCCTATTTAGGTATTCTTCATCTCTGGAATTTAGACGCACCTCTTAACTCTCAGCTAACCCTGCCAGCCCTCGAACGGGCCCAAGTTTTAGGCGTCGGCAGCCTCCTCCATTTGGTGCAGGCGTTGGTTAAACGCTCTCTGAAAGCAAAAGTCTGGTTAATCACCCAAGGAGCCATGCCTGCTCAAGCCTGGTTACCGGAAGTCGCTCAAGCTCCCGCCTGGGGAATGGCGCAAGCGATCGCCCTGGAACACCCAGACTTGTGGGGGGGCGCGATCGATTTATCTCAAGAGGGCATCCAGGAAATTGATGAATTGCTCAGGGAACTTCAAGCTGACCCAGAAGAAGACCGGGTTGCGTTTCGTAAGGGACAGCGTTTCGTCTTGCGATTAGTCCGCAGTCCGCTACCAGCATCTCAGCCTCAATTCTTACGGGGGGATAGCACATACCTGATTACTGGGGGCCTAGGAGCACTGGGGTTAAAAGTAACTAACTGGGCGATTCAGCAGCGGGTTAAATATTTGGTACTGACTAGCCGACGCAGCCCCTCTCCCCAAGAGCGGGAAATACTAAACCAAATGAAACAGGGGGGGAGCAGAAGTCTTCGTTGCCAAGGCAGATGTTACTAGCGAAGGGGACATGACCAAGTTGTTAGCTTTGGTGCAAGCCTCCATGCCGCCTTTGCGGGGAATTATCCATTTGGCAGGGGTTTCAAATTATCAGGGGCTTAAGCATATTACCTTAAGTAACCTGGAAGAGGTATTGCGTCCCAAGGTTTTGGGATCGTGGATATTGCACCTGCTGACCCAGACAATTAAGCTCGACTTTTTTGTTAATTTCTCGTCAATCGCCTCGGTTTGGGGTTCGACGGGTCAAGCTCACTATGCTGCCGCCAATCAATTTCTGGATGCCTTAGCTCACTACCGCCGAGGCATTGGACTATCCGCTTTGAGCATTAAACTGGGGGCCCTTTGGGCTGACAGGGGCATGGCTTCCGAATATCAGAGTTTATTAACCAAAATGGGGGTTACTGCCCTACCGCCAAATCAAGCGATCGCGCCCTGGATTATCTCCTCAGAACCGATTGTGTTCAAGCAACGGTTGCTAACATTGATTGGTCTTTATTTAAAGGACTCTACGAAGCGCGGAAAAAGCGCCCCTTATTAGAATACATCAGTCAAAATCTTCTCAAAATCCCCAAGAATGCCTTCAATCGCCCTTAGCAGAAGAATCAACCTTGTTAGCACGGTTAAAACAGGTTGCGGTTGGCGATCGCCGTTCTTATTTAATGGCTTTTCTTCAAGAGAAGATTGCCGAGGTACTCGGACTTAATTCCGGTGAACAGCCCGATCCACAGAAAGGGCTTTTTGAAATGGGCATGGACTCATTAATGGCGATTGAATTAGTGAGTTTTATCGAAGCGCACTTACAAGCTCGTTTTTCGATGCTTGAGATATTAGAGGCAAATAATATTGAAACCCTAGTAGAGGTTTTATTGCGACAAGTTTTTCCTGAAGTGGCTCCCTCGGAAGTCGCCTGCAATGTTTTAAGTTTAGAAACGGAAGCCGTTTTAGAGGAGAATATCGTTCCAAAAGAACCGTTTGTAGAACAAGAAAAAACTAAGGCAGTCTTTTTAACAGGGGCAAGCGGTTTTTTGGGAGCATTTTTATTGAGAGAATTGCTAGAGCGTACTGAAGCAACAATTTATTGTTTAGTACGGGCAGGTAATATCTTATCCGGTCAGCTCAAATTGGAAGAAAACCTGAAAAATTACCAGATTTGGCAGACTAACTACGCGGCTAGAATTGTTCCAGTAATCGGCGATCTATCTCAGCCTTACTTAGGGCTAGAACCAGAAGAATTTGATAAACTGGCCCAAATCATTGAGGTTATCTACCACAACGGGGCGGTTTTGAATTTTGTCTACCCTTATTCGATCCTAAAACCGACTAATGTTTTAGGCACAAAAGAAATTCTCAAACTGGCTTGCCAGTTTCAAACTAAACCCCTACATTATGTGTCTACCGATGCTGTTTTTGACTCTTGTGCCTATTTTGATCGAGAGGTTAAAGAATCAGAACCTATTGCTTATACTCAAGGATTAGACTTAGGCTATACTCAAAGCAAATGGGTTGCCGAAACCCTGGTAACAATCGCACGCGATCGCGGACTTCCTGTTACTATTTACAGGCCCCCGCTCATTGCCGGAGATAGTCATACAGGAATTTGGAATACCAATGATTTTACCTGCCGCTTTATTAAAGGCTGCATTCAGATGGGAAAAATGCCTGACATGAACTGCGAGCTAGCGATCGTGCCGGTAAATTATGTTAGCCAAGCCATTATTAGTTTATCGTTGGAAAAAACTTCTTCCGGGAGAGCATTTCATTTGAATAATCCTCATGCTCCCAACTGGTCAGAAGTAGTGAAGTGGATTAACAATTTAGGATATACTGTTCAACAAGTTCCCTATCAAACCTGGGAAGTAGAGTTGATTACCACAAGTTCTTACAGTAACAATGTCCTGAATAGTCTTATCCCTTTTTTCTTAAAAAAATGGTCTCAAGAACAGCTTAATTTTGCAGAATTTGGTCAAAGGAGAGTTCGACTTAGCTGTCAAGAAACTGTAAAAGAACTGGCAAAATCAAATATCGCATGTCCTTCAGTTAATTTTGACCTGCTTGGCACTTACTTTTCCTATTTCATCCGAGACGGCTTTCTTGATAGCCACCTAAAACTATCAATTAAAACTTGAGCAAGCAAGGTTATAGGTTCATATTGACTAAATTATTGTTAGACCAATAGGATCAAAAATGAACAACGAGCGCGAAATTTGTAAGCTAGCATTTTTAGTAACTGGATTTCCACCAAACGTAAGCGGCGTATCTTTATTTAATTGGGAACGTGCTCAATGGTTTTCCCGACAAAGCAATTATCAAGTAGCGGTGTTTGCACCAGATTTTCAAAACAGTAGGACTAAGCACTCAATAGACACATCGAATTCTATAAAGAACTTAACTGTCGAACGTTATCCGTCTAAACCCTGGTTGCCATATCCCTTAAACTACGTGCCCAAAATTAAAGCAACTAATCAAATTAATCAAAAATTAAGAAGCCATCAGCCAGATATAGTAGTTGTAACGGATGTAGAACAATTTTTTTTCTTAAGTGCTTGGCAGTTGCCAGGTTATGATTACGTTCAAGAGTTTAAAATTCCTTACATTGCCGAATATCATACTGACATCTATAACTTTTCAGCAGCCTATCAAGGCTGGCAGTGGTTACGAAACGCAGCTCATCTGTTTAGAATTCCCTATTATTTGTATCGTAATTTTGATGCTACTCTATGCTCTAGCATAGCTGCTGCTGAAAGTTGTCGGAACCTGGGTATTCCTAATACTGCAACTGTTCCCTTTTTAGGAATAGACATTTCTATGTATAATCCTAATCGCCGCAATCGTCAATGCTTGAAGCCTTGGTTGACCGATGAAGAACAGAACAATAAAGTTATTCTTTTTCTAGGGCGCTTAGGTTTTGAAAAGCGAGTAGATTTACTAATTTCAGCCTTCAAAAAGTTGCAATGTAAACAACTTAATTGTTCATTAGCGATCGCCGGGGACGGGCCCATTGAAGTCGTGAATTATTTAGAAGATTTAGCTAAATCAATTCCAAATATTCACTTTCTAGGATTTGTTGAAGGGGAAGCGAAGGCAAATCTTATGGCGTCTTGCGATATCTTTTGCAGTCCGTCACCCTACGAAACCTTTGGAAGAACAATTGTGGAAGCAATGGCTTCAGGGATTCCTGTAATAACCGTAAATAGTGGTGCTGTTTCTGAATATATTGTCGATGGAGTCAATGGTCACCTTGTTCCCCCCAATAATATCAATAAACTTGTCAACAGCCTGGCTCAGGCATTAATTGCCAACAATCAAACAATTACTCAAAAAGCAGTGCAAGATGCCAACCAGCTTTCTATTGAACGAGGGTGCATTCACCTTAATAATTACTATCAGAAATTATTAAAGTCTCATCAAAATCTATTTAACTTTGTTTTGTTATATGGTTACTCTAAACTCAACGTTAAAACGGGCGGTTATCACAGGATTAGGCGCAGTTACTCCCCTAGGCTCGACGATTTCAAGTTATTGGCAGAACCTTCTTTCGGGACAAAGTGGCATTAGCCCAATTACTTTATTTGATGCTTCTAGTTTAGCTTGTCGCATTGCAGGAGAAGTTAAAAATTTCGATCCTCATGATTATTTAGGACGCAAGGAAACGAAACGAATGGATCGTTTTTCCCAATTTGCTGTGTGTGCGAGTCTTCAGGCGATCGCAGATTCAGGACTAAAAATTAGTAGCCTTAATGCAGCGCAAATAGGGGTAATTGTTGGCAGCGGAGTTGGTGGAATTAAAGTATTAGAAGACCAGCAGGAAATTTATTTAACCTGCGGGCCAGAGCGGTGCAGTCCGTTTATGATTCCTATGATGATTGCTAACATGGCTCCTGCGCTGATAGCTATTCATACAGGCGCAAAAGGGCCAAATTTTTGTACTGTAACAGCCTGCGCGGCGGGAGCAAATGCCATTGGAGAAGCTTTTCGGTTGATTCAGCAGGGCTATGTTCAAGCCGTAATTTGCGGCGGTACGGAAGCTGCCATTACCCCACTTTCCATAACCGGTTTTACAGCAGCTAAAGCCTTATCCACCTGTCAAGATGAACCGACTCGCGTTTCCCGCCCCTTCGATCGCGATCGTAGTGGGTTTATTATGGGAGAAGGAGCTGGTATTTTAGTACTAGAAGAATTGGAGCATGCCCTGAGACGCAAAGTTCGCATCTATGCCGAGATAGTTGGCTATGGTTTAACCTGTGATGCCTATCACATAACAAGACCAACTCCTGATGGCGAAGGGGCTGCGGGAGCAATGGAAAAAGCGCTAAAAGAGGCTGGATTGTTTCCTAACCAAGTTAGTTATATTAATGCTCACGGAACCAGTACCCTGATTAATGATGTCACAGAAACGCTAGCGATTAAACAGGCGTTAGGACAGCAGGCTTTTCAAGTTGCCATTAGCTCTACTAAGTCTATGACGGGTCACCTATTGGGCGGTTCTGGAGGTATTGAGGCGATCGCAACAGCGCTAGCAGTTTCAACAAACCAAATTCCACCAACGATTAATTTAGAGAATCCAGATTTGGCGTGCGATTTGGACTTTGTTCCCCATCATTCACGAACACTAGAAGTAGAAGTTGCACTGTCTAATTCTTTTGGTTTTGGAGGTCACAATGTTTCGCTAGCGCTAAAAAAATTTAAGGACAAATAAATTATTCACTTTGTTGCTTCAAAATCTCCTGTATCAAAGGCGCACAAAGATAAACCATAGCAGCACGACTATCTACTCTAAGTTTGGCGAAAATTCTACGTAAATGAGTAGAAACTGTCCACTCACTGATGCTAATCTTCTTAGCAATTTCCTTATTTGAATGTCCCAAAGCAACAAAAGCTGCAATTTGCAATTCTCTTTCAGTTAACAGTTCAATAAGGTTTACCTCTAAATTATTGCTCGATTCCTTTGTTTCTAAAATCCAATGAAACTGTCCATTAATTCTTATATTTCCTACCACTGAGTAAGCATTAGAGCCAGGTAAACTAGATGGAATCGAATTATCGTAAGTGTCTAAAGTGTTTTCTTGAGAAACTATTAAAAACAGTGAGTTCCCCAGGCGAAACTCGCTTGTAATGTTTAAACTAGGTACTTTTTTAAGTTCCAAAGGGCCGGAACTGAGCAAATTAAATGCTTTAGTCATGGTTATCTACCTCCAGGTAAATGAGAGTTTTTAAGGTCAGGTTGTTTTACGATCTACGTCATAAAAATCCGCGATGAAGCTTTTAGCCTACCCATTCAAGGGACAAGACAATTTTGTATTCTTAGTAAACTACAATTATCGGGTAACCTACAATTAGGTTCTCGTATTTGTCTTAAATAATGAATGTCTAAAGAAAAATCTTAGAAAAAGCAAACTTTTTTGAAGATAAGGGAGATTGAAAAGAATTAATGAAACAATTAAGTGATTAGGCGCAATAAATTTAAAAATAACCTAACCCCCTAGCCCCCTTCCCTAGAAGGGCAGGGAGAACAATTTTGGAGGTTTCTTCCCTCGCCTTGTAGGAGAGGGGTCGGGGG
>JAAUTE010000179.1 GCA_012031815.1 Chloroflexaceae bacterium | reverse complement strand
AAGCTAATTTTTATGATTGCCAAACCCGATCCCACTCACCCTGTCATCCTACGCGCTCAGAATCTGTCAGTTTCCTATGGTGGCCTGGTCGTTCTGGAAGGGGTGAATCTTGACGTTTACCGCCATCAGATTTTGGGACTAATTGGCCGCTCCGGCTGTGGGAAAAGTACCCTGTTGCGCTGTTTTAATCGCTTGAACGACCTGGTAAAAAATTCCCAAGTTTCCGGCAAAATTACCTTGGATGGTCAGGATATTTATAGTCCTCAGTGTCATCCCGTGGAGTTGCGCCGTCGCGTTGGCATGGTTTTTCAGCGGCCCAATCCCTTTCCCAAATCCATCTACAACAATATTGCGGTCAGCTTGCGCATCAATGGCTATCGGGGCAACTTGGACGAGGCGGTAGAAAATGCCCTCAAGCAGGTGGGACTTTGGGATGAAGTCAAAAATAATCTGCGCCGCCATGCCCTCACCCTATCCGGCGGACAGCAGCAGCGACTGTGCATCGCTAGGGCGATCGCCTTACAGCCAGAGGTAATTTTGATGGATGAACCCTGCTCGGCCCTCGACCCGATTTCCACCTTGCAGGTTGAGAATCTGCTCCACAGCTTAAAAGAGAGCTACACCATTGTTATCGTCACCCACAACCTCAAGCAAGCGGCGCGGGTGTCCGATTACGTCGCCTACTTCGATATCAAAACCGGCGAAACCGCCCAGCGGGTGGGCTACTTGGTCGAGTGCGAGCGCACGGAAATTATTTTCCAAAAACCCCACCAGCAATCTACGAGAAACTACGTTTCTGGCGGCAGCCTCCCCACCTACATTTAATTTTTCCGGCTCGACAGGCGATTACTCCCGTCCGGGTGGTGCCTTGCCCTCCCAGAGAGCAGGACTTTCTTGACAGGAGATTTAATATTTTGTTATCTTTCTTTACAGATAGCAAAAGGATTTAAATCAATGAAAAGCCAGATCCATACCGCAGAAGCGGGCGATCGCCAGAATTTTCCTAACACATCCCTACCCTTTGGGTTTAATCCAGAGGCTGAGTGGCTCAACGGTCGTCTGGCGATGCTGGGTTTGATTGCGGCGCTGTTGTTGGAATGGTTGACGGGCCAGAGCGCGATCACCTGGTTGACTCACCTGTAACGACACGCTTTTTTCACAAAAAACTTTAAATATTAACTTTAAGCTCGTTTCTCCTCCTAAGTCTTCACCCAAGTCTCAGCGATCGCTGGGGCTTTTGTCTGTTGGGGGAAGGTCACCCCGCCAAATCGCGTCGGCTACGCGGGCCACTTGTACCATTTCCGCTACATCATGGACGCGCAGCAGATCTGCTCCCCCGGCGATCGCCGCACAGCAGGCAGCGGCAGTTCCCCAGACCCGTTGTTTGGGGTCGTCTTGTTGGAGGATCTGACCGATGAAGCGTTTGCGAGAGGGCCCGACTAAAATGGCCGTTCCGAGGGCGCGAAATTCCCTGACGCGGCGCAGTAATTCCAGATTTTGCTGGTAATTTTTGGCAAAACCAAGACCCGGATCGAGAATGACCTGGGATTTGTCCAGGCCAGCAGCGAGGGCGGCGGCGAGGCGTTCCCCTAAAAACCGGGAAATTTCCCCAATTAAATCTCCATAATCGGTCAGGCTGGACATCGTTGCCGGGGTTCCCCGCAGGTGCATCAAAATCACGGGCACTTGCAGGCGAGCGGCAGTTGTGAGCAGGTTGGGATCGTAGGTTGCGCCGGAAATATCGTTAATTAAGTCCGCTCCTGCGGCAATGGCTGCCTCTGCCACTACCGCACGGGTGGTATCCACGGAAATAGGCAGGTCTAGTTCGGCTCGCAAGGCGGCGATCGCGGGAATGACCCGGTTGAGTTCTGCTTCGAGGCTAATGGTTTCCGCCCCTGGACGGGTGGATTGACCCCCCACATCCAAAATATCGGCTCCTGCTGCCACTAACCGCTTTCCCTGAGCCAAAGCCGCCGTTACCGTGGCAAATTCCCCCCCATCGCTGAAACTGTCAGGCGTCACGTTTAAAATCCCCTGGATGTAGGTGCGATCGCCCCAGGCAAACCTGTGATTTCTCAGAATTAGGGGGTCTGGCATGGCTGGATAAAGCTCTCGTGAACAAGCTGGGTTAATTCGCCAACATCGCTAAATTTTAGGCACCATTCCAGGGCTAGCTGCATTCCCTGGGCAACGTGGAGCAATTCTTCACTGGCGGGAGCGCCCTGACAGTCGGCCACATCGGCTAATTGAAACTCCCGCTCGCAAATTGAGGCATCGTAGCTGGTAACGCCCCGACATTGCAGGGGTCGCACGGCATAAATACTACAACTGCCTGCCTGCAAAAAGGGACAGGGAATTTTGCGGTTAGCTCGTTCCCGCCAGTCTAAACCCTGGGTTTGTTGGGCAACTTCCCCGACCCGATCGCCAAAAAAGGTCTGTTCTAATTCCGGTAAAGCGCGGAGGTATCGGGCAATTAACTGGGCTTCCACCCGTGTTATCAAAACATGCTGGTGGCAGCAAAAACTGCATCCCTGGCGACATTGGGGCGCAGGCAGCTTTCGGGCGACTAGATCGACGGTTTTCTGCGCTTGGACGGCAATTTGTTCGGAATTAGATCCTTTTGCTACCATTCCCTGGATATCCTGCCGCGCTGCCTGGGCGATCGCCTGAGCGAGAGCGACATTAACCGCATTTTTTCCTCGTTTCATGGTTTAAATCCTGATAGTGCTGATTTAGATGCGGATACCGCCCTAAAACCCATTGATAAGTCCTGACTCAAAGGCTAATCGGCAATTGTAATCACCCCAATGGGGGCCAGCCCTCCTCTTAAGGAAAAATTTGTTATAGACTAAAGCAAATAGTTTTACTGTCAATATAGACTTTTGGCTATTGGTATGCTTTTCTTGGCCCTAGTGACAGTAGTATTGCTAAATGCTGCGATGGGATGGCTTCCCATTAAGCCCAGGTTGAGCATTAAATTTCGGCAATTTAAGCGACAAAACCATGAATCACCCCTTTAGCGACACGCTTTGGCTCGTTCCCTGTTACGCTTTGCTGGGAGCGGCGCTGGCACTGCCCTGGTCGCCCCGCCTGATTCGCCAAACCGGGCCCCGACCCGCTGGCTATCTCAACATTCTCATGACCTTGGTGGCTTTTACCCACAGCTTGCTGGCCCTGCCGGAAACCTGGCAGCAACTGCCCTTCTATGGGAGTTTTTCCTGGCTGCAAACCACAAGTCTCACCATTGCCTTTGATTGGCGCGTTGATTCTGCCATTGTCGCCGCTTTGCTGTTGGTGACGGGCTTAAATTTGGCCGCCCAGATTTTTGCCATCGGTTACCTAGAAATGGATTGGGGCTGGGCGCGGTTTTACTCGCTGCTGGCCCTGTTTGAGGCGGGAATGTGCGGACTGGTGCTGTGTAATTCCGCTTTTTTCAGCTATTTTATCCTGGAAATCCTGACCCTGGGAACCTATCTGCTCATCGGCTTCTGGTTCAATCAATCCCTGGTGGTGACGGGAGCCAGGGATGCGTTTTTAACCAAACGGGTGGGGGATCTGATTTTCTTGATGGGGATTGTGGCCTTGCTGCCTTGGCGGGAACCTGGAATTTTGATGCGATCGCGACTTGGGCCAGGACGGCTAACCTCGACCCCACCCTGGCGACGCTGCTGGGTTTGGCGCTGATTGCGGGGCCCTTGGCTAAATGCGCTCAATTTCCTCTGCATTTATGGCTAGATGAAGCCATGGAAGGCCCGCTACCCGCTACCATCCTCCGCAATACAGTAGTGGTTTCGACGGGGGCTTGGGGTGTTAATCAAACTACAACCAATCATTGCCCTTTCCCCGGTTGCTACGGCTGCCACCATCGGCATTGGGGCGGTGACGGCCCTCGGTGCGGCGGCGATCGCCATGGCCCAGGTTGATGTCAAGCGGTCTCTGTCTTACTCGGTCAGTGCCTACATGGGTCTGGTGTTCATTGCCGTGGGAACCGGGCAGCAGCAGGTGGCCCTAACCTTACTGTTTCCCTACGCGATCGCCATGGCCACGTTGCTCATGAGTGTAGGCGCGGTTATTTCCAACAATATCACTCAGGATTTGCGCCAATATGGCGGATTGTGGTCGCGACGTCCCATTTCTGGACTGTCCTACCTGGTGGGCGCAGCCTCACTGGTCGCTTTTCCCCCCCTGGGCTGCTTTTGGGCGCTGGTACAACTGGCGGATAACCTCTGGCAATCCTCTCCCTGGTTAGTGGAGGTGGTGGTCGCGGTCAATGCCATGACGGCTTTAAGTACGGCTCGCGAGTTTTGTCTTATTTTTGGGGGAGAAGCGAAACCGATGACGGCGCGCTCTCCCGAAGTGCTGTGGGCGATGGTGTTACCAATGACCGTGGGGGCGGGGCTGGCCCTGCACGTGCCGCTGTTGCTCTGGCAGTGGGGATTGATTCCTAATTTCTCACAATTAAACTTGGGCATGGCCCTAGCACTAATTAGCTCCACCTGTCTCGGCTGGGCGGTGGGAGCCTATGTCTATCTGGGCGATCGCGTGGCCAAACCCGTTCGGTTCGGGCCGCAATTTTTGCAAGATTTACTGGCGTACGACTTTTATACGGCGAAACTCTATCGCTTAACCATTGTGTTTGTGGTGGGCATCGTTTCGCAGTTAATTTACTGGTTCGATCGCTTTATTGTCGATGGAGCCATTAATTTGGTGGGACTAGCCACGGTATTTGGCGGGCAAACCCTCAAGTACAATGTTTCCGGCCAGACCCAATTTTATGTCCTGTCCATGATGCTCGGAACGGCACTGTTTCTATTGGTGCTGTGCTGGCCGCTGGTTTCACAGGTTTTCCTCGGTTAAATCCGATAATTGCTTTTGAATTTGCCCTTTAGTCAACGAAATTTAGCCAGGTTTGCTTCTAAAAAGCTATGCTGAGTACGTTAATTTGGTTGCCGATCATCGGCGCGGTAATTGTAGGCTTTGCCCCTGAGTCTTGGGGAGAAACTCGCTTGCGCCAACTAGCGGCGATCGCAGCGTCGGCTACCCTAGTTTGGACGCTGTGGCTGTTGAGTCAGTTTAACCTCCAAGCTAATACGTTTCAGTTTGAACAATATTTGGCTTGGGCGGAACCCATTGGGCTGAGCTACAGCTTAGGGGTGGATGGCTTGTCTCTACCCTTGTTAGTCCTGAGTAGTTTACTAACCATCATTGCCCTGTATAGTATTGGGGAAAAAGTCAGCCGTCCTCGACTGTATTATGCACTAATTTTGCTGGCGAATGCAGCCATTGCTGGAGCCTTGATGGCAGAAAATTTGCTGCTGTTTGTGCTGTTCTACGAAGTAGAGTTGATCCCCTTTTATCTGCTCATTGGCATTTGGGGTGGGGAAAAACGGGGCTATGCTTCAATTAAGTTCTTGTTGTATACGGCGGTTTCAGGGCTGTTAATCCTAGCAGCATTCCTCGGCATGGTCTGGCTGAGTGGTTCCCCTAGCTTTGACTTAGCGCAATTGAATACCACGGGAATTTCTCAACGCAGTCAGCTCATTTTGTTAACGGTGCTGTTGGTGGGGTTTGCCATTAAGATTCCCCTGGTTCCGCTTCATACCTGGCTTCCCGATGCCTATGTGGAAGCTTCCCCAGCCATTACCATTCTTTTGGGCGGTATCTTGGCAAAGCTGGGAACCTATGGCTTAATCCGCTACGGTTTACAGCTTTTCCCGGAAACCTGGGGATTAATCGCCCCCGGGCTAGCTATCCTCGGAACGGCTAGCGTCCTCTACGGAGCCTTCAGCGCGATCGCCCAAAAAGACATTAAGCGCATGGTGGCTTATAGTTCCATTGGTCACATGGGCTATATTTTGGTGGCCGCAGCGGCAGGAACGGAGCTGAGCGTTTTAGGGGCGCTGGCCCAGATGCTCTCCCACGGCTTAATCCTGGCGCTGCTGTTTCACTTGGTGGGCATCATCGAACGCAAGGCGGGGACGCGGGATTTGGACGTGCTTAACGGGTTAATGAATCCCATCCGGGGCTTGCCCTTGACCAGTGCCCTGCTGATTCTCGCCGGCATGGCCAGTGCGGGGATTCCAGGGTTGGTGGGGTTTGTGGCTGAATATTTAGTTTTTCAGGGGAGTTTTCCCGTTTTTCCCCTGGCTACCATCCTCTGCATTATCGCCTCTGGATTAACGGCTGTTTACTTCGTGATTTTGCTTAATCGTACCTGCTTCGGCAAACTCGACAACCGGCTCGCCTACTATCCCCAAGTCCGCACCACCGAAATGCTACCCGCCCTGGTACTAACAGCGATCGTGGTCTTCCTTGGCCTCCAGCCCAATTGGTTGATCCGCTGGAGCGAACCAACTACCAATGGGTTAGTTGCCACTATTCCCGTAAACGCCCCTTCAGAAATATGCGATTTTACCGGACTAGCGGGGGAATAAATCAGGCGATCGCGTAGGGACAATGGATTTTAGGTTGTTGTCAATCAGGTAAGTTATCATGCTTAAATCTTTTTTTCAATGCAGTTTAGTCCTTGTCCTTGCAGGTTCATTCGGGGTAATTCCAGCCGGAGCTAATTCTACCATTCGCGATTTAAAAACCACCCAAGGTCTCACTATTACTGGACGAGTCATTGGTTTTGGTGAAGCGGATGAAAATGAATTTATCGTCAGTGACGGTACAGCTAACCTAGTTGTTGATGCCGGGCCGCGCTGGTGGAAATCCATTGATTTATCCTTGGGAGAAACGATTTCAGTGACGGGCGAATTAGATAAAGAAGAGTTTGATGCCTTTACCATCCGCCGTCAAAATGGTGAGGTTATTAACGTTCGTCCCGCCCAGGGAGCACCGCCTTGGGCTGGTCGCCGTCACAATTAACACCCCTCTTTACAATTGCAAGAGCGAGAAAAATAGCAAAAATGGTTACCACTGTTCTCAAAGAAACTAAACTGCCCCCTTCCACCCACGAATTTGCCGAGGTCATCCATCGCTTAGAATCGGGTGGTTCCATGCTTCCCGATACGCCAGAGAACCTGAGGCAAATTATCGGCATTTATAAGGCCTATGCTGTGCCGATGGACTTTTACTGGCGCAACCTGCTCTACATTGCTGAACGGGTATTTTTGAATCCAATTCCCTTTTTTAAATACTTCCTGCCCCAGGAATATCTAGACCTGCCTAATCACTACGCCGGAGACGGTGCGGACTTGGGAATTTGGCGCGGGGCAGCCACGGCTCATCCCGAACTAGTGGCCTTTATCGAACGGGGAAAAACCCGAAAAATGCCCAAACTTCTCCACCATCTCAATCACGATCGCATCAACATGGAGTTTGCCGAAGCCTGCATGAAAGCAATGCTCTGGCACGGTCGAGACATGGGCTGGGGTCGTTTTGATGCTTACCTGGACAGCGAAGCATATAAAGCCAATGCCGATCGGGCCATTCGCGCCTATTTCCAGGGCAATCCGGCGATGTTAGGGCTGTATCGACTGTTTCCAGAGATGTTTCTGGAACAGGTGCGCCAGCTCTCCTACACGGCGAATTTGGGTCTATTTTGGGAAGTTATGGCTCCGGTCTTCTTCGAGATGTCGGACATTTACGATGAGGGCGGGTTTGAAGGGGTTCCCGATGCCATGAATTTTCTGGTCAATGGTATTTTTGCGATCGCGGGGCGGCCCATCTACCATCACGTTTACATCGGCGGTCAGTGTTACGAGATCGTGCCCAAATCTAAGGGATTCATGTGGCTGTACGAGGCAGCGCTGCCCTATGTCGAGGCCGTATTTTATCGAACTGCGCCTTTCCGGGGCACAAAATCCTATAATGCCCAAGCTGGACAGGTTCCCGAAGCCCAAAAAGACTTTCACTATGGCATTTTATACGCCGATGTTTTTCCCGTGGGCACCGCAGGCATTCCGCCCACCTTGCTCATGGACGACATGTATCACTTCCTGCCCCCATACCTCATCGATTATTACCGCCAACATTGCCGGGGCGAAGACGATATCCTCATCCAACTGGGCATCTCCTTTCAGCGATCGATGTATAATGTCACCTCTGCTGTTATTCAGGCATTGCGTCAGGCTTTACTCTATCCTCTAGATGACCCCAATCCTCAGCATTTACTGGCCAACCGTCGCTTTTTTGAAGCTCAATTAAATCGGTTTAAGCGACCTGAAGCTCGTCTGCGAGACATTCAAAACCAGCACTATCGCTAGGGTGATTTAAACAAGCGGAAGACAAGGGAGCAAACCCCTGGTTAGTTTTTTGAGAGTTTGCCTAAAACCCCGTCA
>JAAUTE010000013.1 GCA_012031815.1 Chloroflexaceae bacterium | reverse complement strand
CCGGAGGTCGTTGTATAAGGCCCGCCTAATCGGGAACGACCCCGACCCAAGAGTAGCTTATACCAGAGGGTCGTTGTATAAGGCCGGCTTAATCGGGAACAATCCCGGTGCAAGAGGGGCTTATACCGGAGGGTCGGGGAAGGCTCCCGGCAGGACTGGGAACCATTTCTGGGTGATGTGATGCAATTTCCTAGAACGCGGCATTAATCCGGGTCAACGGGAGCGGGTTCTTCCGGCTGAAAATTAATCGCTTCATAGAGTTCGCTCAGGGCCAGGGGAATTGGGGAGTCAAAGGATTGCAGGCTAAATGTGGTTTCTAACCCTTGATGCTCGGTAAATAGCCATTGATGTTCGGCTTGTTTGACGTACTGCTCGACTTTGGGTTGGTCTTGCTCGATCAATAGGTATTCCCGGAAGCTAGCAATCCTTCGGTAAGCTGCAAATTTCTGGTCGCGATCGTAGGCGCGGGTAGATTGGGAGAGGACTTCTGCAATCAAAATAGGACTGGTAACCGTATCTTTGCGACCGGGCTGGAGAGCAATGGGGCGCGGTGTCACCATGATGTCGGGATAGGTGTATTGGTTGCGCTCAGGAATCCACAGTCGTTGGTCGCTCACGAAGATACTGTAAGGTTGCTCTCTAAGGGCTAATTTCAATAAAAAGATCAAGGTCGCTGTAATTTCGTTATGGGCGGGAGTGCCTCCGGTCATGGGGATAATTTTGCTATTGCGATATTCGTGGCGAAGATGGGAGTGAACTTCCTGGGCTAAATACTCCTGAGCAGTAAAGGTTTGGGGTTCGGCAGCGGTAACCATAGGGACTGTTGAAATCAATGCTTAATATTTAGTTTAATGAGTCGGGCGAAATCTGAGCGATCGCCAACTGATAGAGAACGATTCTGGGGAGGCTGGCTGCGATCGCTGGGTTCTGAGTGCTGGGGTCATCCAAACTGAGTTTAGGATGGGGGAGAAGAAAGATGCGCTAGTAATATGTTGATTCAGGTAGAAGATGTCACCAGGACACTCGCCCAACACCGGGAAGCTCTGGTTCAATTTGGGGTTAAAACCTTGTTCTTGTTTGGGTCTGCGGCGCGTAACGAGGCCACTGAAAACAGCGATTTAGATTTTCTGGTTGAGTTTGACGGAGAGATAACCTTCGATCGCTACATTAACTTAGCGCTGTTCCTGGAGGATTTATTCCAGAAACCCGTCGATCTAGGGACACCTCGCTCCCTTAGACCTGAACTTTGCAAAACCATTCTTCAGGAGGCTATTCGTGTCGCGTGAGGTTTCTTTTTACTTGCAGGATATTCTCAATTGCATTGCTAAAATTGAACGTTTTACAGCAGAGATGGATTATGCTAGCTTTGAGAGTAACGAAGTGGTTATTGATGCTGTCATTCGCAACCTGGAAATTATCGGTGAAGCGGCCAAACAACTGCCTCCAAGAATTCGCCAAGCTAACTCTGAAATCGAATGGCGACAACTGGCAAGATTCCGTGATTTTCTTGCCCACGGTTACTTTCGCATCGAACTCGAAATTATCTGGAATACTGTTCAAGCGAAATTACCTACCCTCCGGGTTCAAATCTCAGCCCTTTTAGCGGCAATTCAATCTGACGGCTTAAACCTAAGCGAAGAAATTAATGATTAATCCATCTTTAGAGAACCAAATCCGATACGTTACCAATGCCGCTGGAGAAACCACTGATGTTTTAATTCCTTTAAACCTGTGGCAGCAAATTGTCGGAGCTTTGCGAGATTCAGATAGCGGACTGGCCTGGATTGATGAGCACGAACCCAACGCCCAGCTCCTCACCGACCCAAAAACATCCTTCCAACAAACCCCCTCCGGTGAGACCTTTCCCGTTTCCCAACTCTGGGATGACTAGCCCCAAAACCAATGGCAGAAGTTCGGTTCACGCAAGGGTTTAAACGCCGCTTCAAATTCCTCAACAAACGCTATCGTCAGATTCAGGCAGACATTCAGCTTATTATCAAGGAACTGCAATCCGGCAACGTTCTGGGCGATCGCGATCGACCGCCGCCGCCTTCCCCCTGACCATCTTCAACTAGCAAACCACCTCAACCAACAAGTCTTGAGGCTAGAAAACATGGAAAACTCTGTAATCTACCAGGACATCCTCGCAAGGGGAAAAGCCGAAGGTAAAGCCGAGGGTAAAGCCGAAGAAAAAAGACATATTGCCATTAATCTCCTCAATGCCGGTATGTCTGCTGAACAGGTTGCCAGGTTTACTGAATTGCCCCTCCCTGAAATTCAAGCTCTACAGAATAAAGGCTGACTTCGTTAACCTCTAGCGATCGCTCTTTGCCAGCGTTTCTGCGATCGCCCTTGAGAAGCGAGTAAGACCCCAGGAACCAGACCAGACTGACTTCTGGGTTTTGACTTCACCCAAGTGATACCTTGGAAGGGATAGCCTGTAACCCAAGACACCGAATTCGATGCAGAGACAGCGTTTATCCGTGGTTTTGATCGTGGTCTTAGTGGCAGCCGCGATCGCCATTTTGACCCAAATTCCCCTACAGCTTGGTCTGGACTTGCGGGGCGGGGCCCAATTAACCATTGCGATCGAGCCGACTAGCACTGCACAAACCATTCAGGAAGAAGATTTAGCGGCAGTGCAGCGGGTGCTTGAAAACCGCATTAATGCCCTAGGCGTATCCGAACCCATCGTCCAAACCGTCGGCGGCGACAAAATCCTCGTCCAGCTTCCCGGCGTCACCGACCCCCAGCAGGCAGAACGGGTCTTGGGCGGCACGGCTCAATTAGAATTTCGCAGCCAGCAGCCGGGGACAGAGGTCATTTTCTTGAGCGCCTTTGAACAAAAGCGACAACTAGAAGCCCAATTGCAGCAACGGCGGCAGGCCGGCCAAGCCACCGAAAACCAAGCCGAGGTCGCGGCGCTAGTGTCCGAGATTAGCACCCAAAATCAAATTTTGGCCGGGCTGTTTGAATCCATCGGTTTAGGCGGAACCCTCTTGGAAGATGCCCGCCCCCAACCCACCCAGACCGGTAACAGTTGGGAAGTGACCATTCGCTTTAATAACGAAGGGGGCCAAAAGTTTGCCGAGCTGACCAAAAATTTAGCGGGAACGGGCCGCACCATTGGCATTTTTCTCGATGAAGACCTCATTAGCGCCCCTTCTGTCCCAGCGGAGTTTGCCACTACGGGGATTACTGGCGGACAAGCGGTGATTACGGGGAGTTTTACTTCGGAGACAGCCTACGATTTAGCGGTGCAAATTCGCGGCGGTTCTCTACCCTTTCCCGTAGCGGTGGTGGAAAACCGCACCGTTGGCGCAACCCTCGGTCAAGATAGCATTCGTCGCAGTATCTATGCTGGGGTGGCAGGACTGATTTTGGTGCTGATTTTTGTGGCGCTTTACTATCGCTTGCCGGGGCTAATTGCCGATGTGGCTCTGTTGATCTACGCCCTATTAACCCTGGCTTGCTATGCCCTGATCGGTGTTACCTTAACCTTGCCGGGAATTGCGGGCTTTATCCTTAGTATCGGCATGGCAGTGGATGCCAACGTGCTGATTTTTGAGCGTACCCGCGAGGAATTGCGAGCCGGAAAGACCCTGTATCGCTCGGTGGAATCGGGATTCTACCGCGCCTTTTCCAGCATTCTTGATAGCAACGTCACCACCTTGATTGCCTGTGCTGCTCTGTTTTGGCTGGGGTCGGGATTGGTGAAAGGCTTTGCCCTCACCCTGGCGATCGGGGTCGCGGTTAGCATGTTTACTGCCATTACTTGCAGCCGTACCTTTTTGCTGCTGGCTGTCCTCGGTTTTCCTAAACTTCGTCAAAAACCAGAGCTGTTTTGTCCCAATTTACCCGTCTCTGCTAAACCTTAACCCCAGAAATAACCGATGAAATTCAGTGTCGTCAAACAGCAAAAATTTTGGTGGACTCTTTCTGCGACCCTGGTTATCGCGAGCATCGCGGCGATGGCAGTTTCCTACCTGCAACTGAAGGCTCCCCTGCGTCCGGGGTTGGACTTTGTGGGCGGGACGCGCTTGCAATTGGAGCGAAATTGTGAAGTTGCTGACTGTACAGAACCCATCGACATTGGCAAGGTTCGTGAGGTTTTGACGGCGCAAAATTTGGCCAGCAGCAGCCTACAACTCATCGGCGAGTCTAAGCAGACGCTTTCCGTGCGATCGCAAAATTTAGGGGTAGAGGAGCGTCAAAGTTTACAAGCGGCTTTGGATGAGGCGGTGGGGCCCTTCGATCCCCAGAAGACCCAAATTGATTCGGTGGGGCCGACCATTGGTCGGGAATTGTTTGCCGCTGGATTGCTAGCGCTGATCGTGTCTTTCTTCGGCATTATTGTCTATTTGAGCATCCGCTTCCAGTTTGACTATGCCTTTTTTGCCATTTTGGCCCTGTTTCATGATGCTTTGGTGACCGCTGGGGTGTTTGCGCTGTTGGGACTCGTAGCAGGGGTAGAAGTAGACAGTTTATTTTTGGTGGCGCTGCTGACCATTGTGGGGTTTTCTGTGAACGATACGGTGGTGATTTACGATCGCGTGCGGGAAACCCTGGCAGACTCAGTGGGATTATCAATGGAGGAAATCATCGACACCGCCGTCAACCAAACCTTGGGGCGATCGATCAATACCACCCTGACGACATTGCTGCCGCTGGTGGCGATTTTTATCTTCGGCGGCGAAACCCTGAAGTACTTTGCCCTGGCCCTGATCATTGGCTTTATTTTGGGAGCTTACTCCAGTATTTTTGTGGCCAGTACCCTGCTGGGTTGGTGGCGAGGTCGGCAGGAACCCCAAGGGGTTGCCCTTGCTGAGGCAGCGGAAACCTTTCCCTCGGAATCTGAGATGCCCTAACCATCTGGTTGTCAAGCCATGTGCTTTTTATTCCTTGGGTCTGAGACGCCCTTGGCAGCCCTAGCAAAAAAAGCTTTATGCTGAAACTGAAGATATTGTAAAAATTGCGCCTCGCCGCCCACATGCAGCCTACCGATCCCACTAAATTTACCGAACAAGCCTGGGATGCGATCGTTAAATCCCAAGAAGTCGCCCGCCGTTTTAAGACCCAAAATCTAGAAGTTGAGCATGTCATTCTCTCGCTCCTGGAACAGGAAGGATTGGTCAAGCGGATTTTTGCCGTTGCCAATGTGGAGATTGCTCGCCTCCAGCAACAGTTAGAAGCTTTTGCCAGCCGCCAGCCCAAGGTGGTCACGGTGGATCAGCTCTATCTCGGTCGGGGACTGGATTTGCTGTTGGATCGGGCGGAAGCGTCTCGGCAAAGTTGGCAAGATAAGTTTATTTCCGTGGAACACCTGCTAGTGGGTTTTGCGGAGGACGATCGCATCGGGCGGCGGACTTTGCGGGCCTTTAACCTCGATCCCCAGGATTTAGAGAAGCACATCAAATCCGTTCGAGCACCCAGAAAGTCACGGAACCCAACCAGGAAGACCGTTACGAAGCCCTCCACAAATACGGTCGCGACCTCACCGAACAGGCCAGAGCCGGGAAACTTGACCCGGTGATCGGTCGGGATGACGAAATTCGCCGGGTGGTGCAAGTCCTCTCCCGCCGCTCCAAAAATAACCCCGTCCTCATCGGCGAACCGGGCGTGGGGAAAACGGCGATCGCCGAAGGCTTGGCCCAGCGAATTATTAATGGCGACGTGCCGGAATCCTTGAAAAATCGCCAGTTAATTTCCCTGGACATGGGCAGTTTAATTGCCGGAGCTAAATACCGGGGGGAATTTGAGGCTCGCTTACGCACCGTGCTGCGGGAAGTGACCCACTCCGAGGGACAAATTATTCTCTTCATTGATGAGCTACATACCGTGGTAGGAGCCGGGTCGCCCCAGGGGTCAATGGATGCCAGCAACCTACTCAAACCCATGCTGGCCCGAGGGGAACTGCACTGCATTGGGGCCACGACCCTGGATGAATACCGCCTACACATTGAAAAAGACGCGGCCCTGGAGCGGCGCTTTCAGCAAGTCCTGGTCAAACAGCCCAGCGTAGAAGACACCATCTCGATCCTGCGGGGCCTCAAAGAACGCTACGAAGTCCACCACGGCGTTAAAATCACCGATTCAGCCCTGGTGGCCGCCGCCACCCTCTCCCACCGCTACATTAGCGATCGCTTCCTGCCCGATAAGGCCATTGACCTGGTGGATGAAGCCGCCGCCAAACTAAAAATGGAGATTACCTCCAAACCAGGGGACTTAGAAAAAATCGATCGCCGCCTGATGCAGTTGCAGATGGAGCAATTGTCCTTGCAGGGGGAAGGGGAAGACCGGGCTTCCAAGGAGCGATTGGAGCGCATCCAGCAGGAAATCCAAGTCCTGCAAAGCCAACAGCAGGGATTATCCTCCCAGTGGCAGGCGGAAAAACAGCTCCTGGAAGAAATTAATAGCCTCAAGGAGCAGGAAGACAAGCTGCGGGTACAAATTGAGCAAGCAGAACGGGATTACGACCTCAACACCGCCGCCCAGTTAAAGTACGGCAAACTGGAAACCCTCCAACGCGATCGCGAAGCGAAGGAAAGTCAGCTTCTAGAACAGCAATCCCAGGGCCGGGCCCTCCTGCGGGAAGAAGTACGAGAAGCGGATATTGCGGAAATTGTGGCTCGCTGGACGGGAATTCCGGTGAATCGCCTGCTGGAATCGGAACGGCAAAAGCTGCTGCGTCTGGAAAGCCACCTCCACCAGCGAGTCATTGGCCAAAAAGAAGCGGTCACGGCGGTAGCCGCCGCCATTCGTCGGGCCAGGGCGGGCATGAACGACCCCCAGCGGCCCATCGGCTCGTTTCTGTTTATGGGGCCGAGCGGCGTCGGCAAAACCGAGTTAGCCCGTGCCTTGGCCCAATTTCTCTTTGACAGCGATGAGGCGATGGTACGCATCGATATGTCCGAGTACATGGAGAAACATGCGGTTTCCCGCTTGATTGGTGCGCCGCCGGGGTACGTGGGTTACGAAGAAGGGGGTCAGCTTTCCGAAGCGGTACGCCGCCGTCCCTATTCGGTGGTGTTGCTGGATGAGGTAGAAAAGGCCCATCGGGATGTGTTCAATCTGCTGTTGCAGGTTTTAGATGATGGGCGCATTACCGATTCCCAGGGGCGTGTGGTGGATTTCCGCAATACCATCGTGGTGATGACCAGCAACATTGGCAGCGAACATATTCTCACCGTGGCCAGTGATGATGCCAACTACGACGAAATGAAAGAGCGGGTCATGCAGGCCCTGCGCCGACAGTTTCGCCCGGAATTTCTCAATCGCGTCGATGAGTTGATTATTTTCCACACCCTGAATCGGGAAGAACTCCGCCACATTGTCAGTATCCAGATTCAGCGATTGCAGCGGTTACTGGCTGAGCAAAAAATTGCGATCGCCCTCAGCGAGAGTGCCAAGGATTATCTGGTGAACGCCGGCTACGATCCGGTTTATGGAGCGCGGCCCCTCAAGCGAGCGATTCAGCGGGAACTGGAAAATCCCCTGGCAACCAAGATCCTGGAAAATGTGTTTCAATCTGGAGACACGATTCTGGTAGACTGCGTTGATCAGGCTCTGGTTTTCTCGAAAAAATCGCTGATACCCGCCCTCCAGCCCCAAGTTGTTCCTTCCTAAGGTTCCCTGGGTTAGGAATTACAACTGCCAATCGTGGCTGGCAGCAAAACTGCGAAAGCGCTCGACGATTTCCGATTCCTGGGGATTTCGCCATTTTAAACCAAGAGTACGCCAGAGATGGGTGTCAGAGATGGGGATGTAGACAATGCCAGCTAGCTTTTCCCAGACTGGCATAATACTTACTCCCAAACCAGCTTGAATTAAAGCAATTACCCATTCTTCGTTATCTGCTAAACAAACCACGCGAGGAGCAATGCCAGCGTCCCTAAACAGGTGGGGAGAGTTCGCCAAATCTCGCAGTGAATGCGGGTAATGTAGAGCTGTTCGTCCAGGTCTTTGAGATTAATACTACTGCGGTGCATTAAGGGATGACTGGGGGGAACGGCCAGGGAAAGCCGCTGTTCTAACAGGGGTAAGGCAGTTTTTGACGGTTCAGTGCGGAGAAAAGAAGTAACGGCTAAATCAATTTCCCCCTGTTCTAGCCACTCATCCAATTGTTCGAGGGAACCGTTGCGAAGTTCAATGATGGTATTGGGATGTTCGTCGCGAAAGGCTCTCATTAAACTGGCTAAGCTGCAAATCCGAATGGTGTTGAGGGTTCCTAATTTTAAAAGGGGTTTGTCCTTAAATCCTTTCAGCTCGTAGAGGATGGATTGATATTCTTTGAGGATAATTTGGGCTTTTTCCTGGAAATATTGGCCCGCTTGGGTCAAAATCACCCGACGCCCTCCTCTCTCAAATAAACTGACGCCTAATTCCTGCTCTAGTTTTTTGATGCCTGCTGACAGCGAGGGCTGGGAAACATAGAGGCGCTCCGCTGCTTTGGTAAAGTTGCTCGTTTCCGCGATCGCCAGGAAGTAGCGAATTTGATAGAGATCCATAACTATAGTCGGCGTCTATGGTTGCCATCAGTAAAATCAGCTTGCTCTATGCTATCACTTCTCGGACAATTGAAGTTGTCAAGCAAACATAGGAAATGCAGGAAGGATTGATAATGCAAGCGACATCCCACAAATTACTGACAGGCGCACCAGCCCCAGCGTTGCAAGTTGCGACTCTCCAGGGAGAAACCTGGGAGCTAGCCCGGCAGCAACCGCAAAATTACACAATGGTGGTTTTCTATCCGGGGTTCCCACTGTCCGCTGTGCGAATCCCAGCTCAAGGAGCTAGAAGGCAAACTAGGAGAATTTGGGAATTTAGGCCTAGATATCATTGCTATTAGTGGCGATACCCAGGAACAAGCCCAACAGTCTCAGCAAACTTGGAATTTAGAGAAACTCACCCTGGGCTACGGTTTGAGTGCGGATGTCATGCGAGCTTGGGGATTATATCTCTCCCAGGGAGCCTATCCCAACGAACCGACTCTGTTTAGTGAACCAGCCATTTTTCTGGTTAAACCCTGCGGCACTCTGGCTCTGGCTATCGTGAGTAGTACGCCTTTTGCTCGTCCCCATCTCAGCGATCTCTTGGGCGGAATCGACTACATTCTCCAAAATAATTACCCGATTCGCGGCACGGAAGCCTAGTTCATTTGGATTGCGCGATCGCGGCCATAGATTGAGGTGTGATCGAAAATGCTAGCACGGGACAATTTCGGGAAACAATGTTCTTTTTGTGGCAAATTCGAGCAGCAGGTGCGGTGTTTGCTTGTGGGGGAGCGGGGTTTGATCTGCAATGAGTGTGTGCAGCGCTTTCACCAAACTCTGGTGGCGAAACCAACCGCAATCCGCCGGGAAGAAACGTAAAGTTTCCAGCTTTTTTGGCAATCCTTTTTTCTCATTTTTACTTAGTTTTGAGGATTCATAATGAAACGACTGGCTTTGTTGAGTTTAGCAATTTTCATTGCGGGTGTTACAAGTGCCCCAGCCTTGAGCAATCCCCATCGGAGAGCCGCAATCTCCATCGCTCAAGCTCCGGCGGGCCCTGCCGTTCTGGCTACCGCTAATTTTGTCACCGCCGAGAAGGATCACCCGACGCAAGGAACAGTTCGGATTCTGGAAGAGAAGGGCAAGCGCTACGTGGAATTTAGCGCCGATTTCAAAACGGTGGAAGGCCCGGCGGTGGCGGTCATTCTCCATCGTGGGCACACCGTTGCGGTGAATATTCACGGGAAAGACTATATTACTCTGGCTCCCCTGCGGAGTTTTACCGGTGCCCAGCGCTATGAAATTCCTCCCCAGGTGAATTTAGCTGATTTCGGTTCGGTGGCGATTTGGTGCGGGGATTTTAACGTGACCTTCGGCTACGCTCCCCTGTAGTTAGAGTCTTCCATTTCATTATTTTTCTAACCCTTGTTTTTTCCTGGATGATTGCAAGTTTCTGTAATCATCCGGGATTTTCGGCTGTTTTTTAGAATTTAAAGGTAGTTCTGAAGGTGGCGATCGCGGTGCTGCCGTTACTGCCATCTTGATTGGGGGCGCTTAGCCAAATAATGCCGGGGGTAATAGCAATAAAATCATTGAGTTGATGGCGATAAAAGGCTTCTAGATGAAGGGGAACATCGACTTCAAAGGATTGGGGATTGCCGCCGTCAAAATCGCTTAAGTAGGGTTCAGCGCCAATAACAAAGCCGAGGAGATTGCCTTCCTGTCCCAGGTCGGGAATGGCAAACGCTCAGGGCATAGGTCAAAATATTGCCATCGCCTTGCCCAATCAAGCGGGAATAAAGGGTACTAAACCAACCGCTCACCGACAGGCGAGAACTGGGCTGCCAATTAAATTGCAGGCCGTAGCCATTGGTCAGGGTGGGAGATTCAAGGTCACTGCCGCCCGTTGAGAGGGCTTGCCCCGCTAAGGTATTGGCCACTGCTGTCCCGGCTACGCCCAATCCGTTGTAGTTAAAACCAAATTGTCCTGGCTGGGAATATTCGTTGATATAGAGTCCCGCCACCGCGAAATTATCGCTGACTTGCCAGGTAATTTGTCCTAAAACGCTATAACCGCCGTTAAATAATCCCTGGCCGCTGACAGGATTGCCCGCCGTTTGTCCCTCCGCTAAATAACCAGCGGTCAATTCCAAGCCGTCGATGGGTTCGTAGTTGAACACAATGCCTGCACCACCGCCCGCGATCGCATAAAGGGGATTGTAGGAGCCGAAGACGCTAATCGCACCATTGTTGCCGCCATCATCCAGGAAAGGATTGAGGGTAGGTGCGTAGAACTGAAAGGGAGCTTGGGCGCTAAAGAGATTGACTTTTAAACGGTTGCCGACGGGGAAACTGTAGCCTACGACCGTCAGAATTAAGTCATTGTCGGTGTTGCCGGCAAATTGGGAAGCGAGGGTTCCTTCTGCGGTGGCGATGGTGCCAGTAGCAATTTCAACCCCAGGCAACTCAAAGGGCCCGGAGGCAACCGTTGCCGCTTCCAGACTGCCCGCAGGTGCATTCCCCGCATTTAACTGAACGAGCAGGACATCTCGACCGCTGAAACTAGCGGAGAAGGCCAGGGAAACCCTATCTTGTAGGACGGTTTGGTTGTCGCCGCTGGATTCGCCAAACACATCGGCGATCGCAAAGGACACACTGCCGTTGAGCTTGGTGGTGGAAGAGAACTGATTGACTTGCAGTTCATTGACACGGGCTTGGATGCCATCGGTTCGGCCGCGCAGCAGGGCTAGTTCCAGGGCAAATTCTTGTTGCAATCGCTCGGTGAGTTGCAAATCGGTCTGAATATTTCCCCTGACCAGTCCTTCAACTTGGTCTAGACAGGCATTGAGTCCGGCGGCAAATTCGTAGCGGGTCAGGGCGCGATGGCCCCGAAAGCTAGCATCGGGATAACCAGTGAGGCAGTTGTAACGCTCAATCAGGAGTTGCAGTGCTTGGTAGGCCCAATCGCTGGGTTGAACGTCTCTGAGTTGCGTGACGGGGACTTGGGCCGTTGGCTTGGGGTCAGAGTCGGAGTTGAGTAAAAAATCTGGTTTTGTAGCAGCAAGAGTAGTAGAAAAACCAAACAGCACCCCGGCAATCGTCGAGATTCATCGAAATTTTGCATTTTAAAGAGAACGGCATTGCCATAGATCCCTCAACCCCTTGAGCCACCAACTAACGAAGTATAGATCGCTTACGGCAAAAGTCTTCCCCGAATCTCGGCGATGACCTTTTGAACCTTAGCGATGATGTTCCCAACCTGATTGATGACGTTTTAGAGCTGATTTGTAAACAGAACCAGGAACAAGGCGGAGCAAGACTTCTAGTGGTTTAGTACGCTTTTACTGCCAGCACCCAAAACCTTTGTCTATTAGGGAATCTAGACTCTTAAGATTTACTTTATAAATCAGCTCTTAAACCTCGGCGATGAGGTTACCGGATGGAGAGATGGGTTTTGAATGGGCTAAGCTGTCGTAGCAGGGGCGATACTCAATAGAGCGGCCACGCCTACGCGCCAGTGGAAACTTTAAATTGCGTTGCCAAGCAAACAAACCAGTTAAATTGTTAGAGATGAGACTTTTGAGAGAGGGAATTGTGCCTAAGCACCGTTGGTTATTGTCTTTGCTAACCTGCGCTAGTCTGTGGGGAACTGCCGTGCCAGCCCTAAGTCAAGCTCTGTTGCCTTATGTTCCTAAACTAGATACCCAACAGCTCGAACAGCAGGGTCTAGAATTGGCCCAGGATGCCATACAACTCTATCGTTTTCGTCAGTATGACCTGGCCCTACCCCGCGCTCAACTGGCCGCCCAACTGGCCCCCAATCTTTTCCAAACTTGGTTAGTTCTCGGTAGCCTCTACGTTCAACAAGAAGAGTTTGAACAGGCGATCGCCGCCCTCGACAAGGCGCGAACCCTGGCCCCGGAGGATGCTAAAGCCCAAATTTCCTTTGTTCTCGGCGATGCCTACTTCCAACGCGGCGACTATCCCAGCGCGATCGCCCAAATTCAAACCGGGTTGAAGCTAGAGCCAGAAGCGTCTGAAGCTTGGTTTAATCTAGGCAATGCCCACCTCAAGCAAAACCAGTATTCTGAAGCCATCTCTGCCTACCAAAAGGCCGTCCAACAGGAAAAAGAGTTTTGGCCAGCGCTCAACAACATCGGTTTGATTAAGTACGAACAGGGGGACATTAAAGGGGCACTGCAACAATGGCAGGCAGCCCTAGTCATTGACAGCGCTCAGGCCGAACCCCAACTAGCCATGGCCGTGGCTCTCTACGCCCAGGGCAAGCGCGAAGAAGGGCTAAAGGCCGGGGAAACCGCCCTATCCATCGATCCTCGCTACGCAGATTTGGAATTTTTGCAGCAGAATCTCTGGGGCGATCGCCTGTTGCGGGATACCCAAGCCTTGCTAACGACGCCGCAAATTCAAGCAGTTTTGGCGAGATTGCAAGAAGAATTACCGCCGATCCAAATTCCCTAGGGGTGTCAACCGACTCGGTTGCCGCAGCGCTGGTTGGCAGGGACGGCTTCGGCTATTTTTTTGGGGTCAGGTAACTTCAAGGCGGCCATGAACGCCACGAAACTAGCCCGGTCTCTGCCCACAAAGCGAGGATTAAAGCGCTTCTCTTCTCCAATGGTCGAAACGGTGAGTCCTTTGTAATCGTGAGCGGGATAAACCAACGTCGCCTCTGGCAGGGTAAACAATTTCCGAGTCACAGAATCGTAAAGTTCCTCTGCATTTCCACCCTGGAAATCCGTGCGCCCACAGCCGCGAATCAACAGGGCATCCCCCGTTAAAACGCGATCGCCGTTGATGAGATAGGCCAGGTGGCTATCGGTGTGGCCGGGAGTGGCAATGGCTTGAATCGGGATGTCCCCCAAGGGCAACACTTCCCCGTCCTGGAGAAAACGATTAGCACAGGCGACATTAGCCAGGGCGGGAACGAGGCACTGACAGCCCGTTTGCTCCCGTAGTTTGCCCATACCAGTGATGTGATCGGCGTGGATATGGGTTTCTAGGGTAAAGCACAGGTTTAACTCCAATTCCCGCAGTAGTTGTAAATCTCGCTCCACCTGCTCCAGGACTGGATCAACCAGGGCCGCTACTCGCCGGGTGGGGTCGGCAATCAAATAGGTGTAGGTTCCAGTTTGTGCATCAAAAAGTTGGCGAAAGAGCATGGCAGTCTCTCCTGATTGGCTGCAATTTTGGGCTGGCTGATCTCTGTAACTTGCCCATGCCAGTTTCTCATCCCTACCTGAGAACCAGACCAAAGTTTTGATGAAAATTTCCGGCGATCGCCGAGTTGACTATTTTGTAGCCTAGATTCAAGAGAGATATTTAAGCGCGATCGCCATCGTTATGAATAGTTCTCCCCTATCTCAAGTCAGCAAGCGCCTCTTTGCCTGGATGATGGCGCAGATGTCCTCCGATGAAGCCACAATGGGCCTCTCCGATTGTTCTCTGGGGACAAATCTGGGCGAACTGAAGCGATCGCTCCTGGGACAATTGCAAGGAACAGTCTTGGAAATTGGGCCGGGAACAGGGGCCAGTTTTGCCTACTATCCGCCGGGAATTGCCTGGATCGGCATCGAACCCAACCCTTTTATGCACGATTACCTGCGAGCAGAAGCCAAAAAATATGCCCTGGCTTCCCTAAAACTTTATGAGGGAACGGCGGAGGCGATCGTGCTCCCCGATGAGTCGGTGGATGCCGCCGTTAGCAGCCACGTTCTGTGTTCGGTCAGCGATCAAACCCAAGCCCTCCGAGAAATTCGGCGCGTCCTCAAACCCGGCGGTCAGTTTATTTTTCTAGAACATGTGGCAGCAGGGGCGGGAACCTGGGAGCGTACCCTACAAAACGGACTAAAACCGCTGTGGCAAACCCTTTTGACAACTGCCATCCCAACCGGGAAACCTGGCTGGCCATTGAAGCGGCTGGCTTTGAGCCAGGGGATTGGCAAAATTTTCGCCTGGCTTTTCCCGTGGTTAGTCCCCACATCGCCGGGGTTGTCTCCAAATCAACTTGAGCGATCGCTTAAGCTTGTTAGTTTAGAGGTAGGGATTTTCTCAAACAACGAAGCCATGACTAGCCAATCCTTACGGGATCTTCAGCAGCAAATGGGGGCAATGTTTAGTGAGGGGCTAACGCCCAGCAGTTTTGGCAATGAGGCTCAGGCGATCGCAGCGGCCCGCAATGGGTTGGCGTTGGCAGATCTATCGGATTGGGGTTTGCTGCAACTGAGCGGTGACGATCGCCTGCGGTTCTCCACAATCAAACCACCAACAACATCAATCGCTTACAGCCCGGCCAGGGTTGCCCTACGGTGTTTGTCACTTCCACGGGACGCACCCTGGATTTGGCGATCGCCTACGCTACGGAGGAGGCAATTTTAGTGTTGGTATCGCCCAATCGCCGTCAGTTGTTGTTTGAGTGGATGGATCGCTATATTTTCCCTTCGATCGCGTTCAGTTGCGGGATTTATCCAAGGAGGTTGTTATTTTGGCGCTGATGGGCCCGGACAGCGAGAAGCTGCTCAAATCCTGGAACTTGGAAAACTTGGGACAACAGCCAGAAGCCAGTCACGCCTTAATCGAGTTGGATGGGATTTCTGTGAGGGTGGCGGTGGGTTGTGGGTTGGGATTGCCCGGATTAATGGCGATCGCGCCCAGGACAGGGGCGGTTCAACTGTGGCAGAAACTAACGGAAGCCGGAGCCATTCCCCTGGGCCGTCAGGGTTGGGAGGAGCTTCGCATTCAGCAGGGCCGTCCCGCGCCGGATCGAGAGTTAACCGAGGACTATAATCCCCTGGAAGCTGGACTCTGGCAGGCAATTTCCTTTGAAAAAGGCTGCTACATTGGTCAGGAAACCATCGCTCGCCTCAATACTTACAAAGGCGTCAAGCAACGCTTGTGGGGCGTCAAACTCCAAAGTTCCGTGACGCCAGGAACCCCAGTGGCGATCGCAGACAGCAAGGTGGGGATTTTAACCAGTTGCGCCGAGACGGAGGCCGGGCCGGTAGGATTAGCCTATGTCCGCACAAAAGCCGGAGAAGCAGGGACGCAGGTGCAGGTGGGAGAAACGAGCGGTGAATTGGTTGCCGTGCCGTTTGTAACCCACAAATATTACCAGCCGCAGAAGTAGAGTTGATGAGAATCAGAGACTCATACCGCTAGGTTCCCAACAAAATAAGAGTTTACCCGCCTCCTATGCCAACAACAGCTTACAAAGTAGTGTTTGCAATATACAGGCGTTCCTCCTCCTTGGGCCGGAGGTCGTTCGCCTAACTGCTCCCTATCATTAAGTGAATTTGCTTAAACTGTCTCAAGCGAAGTCTCACTCTGAATTAGGCTTCCTGGCTGGCAGTCTTATATTTATGCCCAAAAAACTCATTTAGGTCGGTTTTACCTTAAGGGTGGCGCTGTCCAAACAGGAGAGACTCGCACTCTAACACTGGGTGTCTATTGCACTCCGCGCCTGCATAAAAATGCAAAAGCGTGACCACAAGGATGGACGCGGGAAAATACCTAGGAAAAAACCCGAAAGAGCTATTGATTTTTTTTTAAACTAAGTGTAAACCTAATAGTGGATACACTTAGTGCAAAATAAGGAAATTTGACGTGAATAAACAGTTCCTGTCGTCTCTGGTAGCGATTCCTGTGGCAGCGTCCATTGCTGGTTTTGCCGCACCCGCCAATGCTTCTTCTCTATTCGCCGGAGCTAATATCGATTTTGCCGGTGAGCTAGACGGAATTCTCACAGAGGTTGCCCCCGATGTTGTGAGTTTTAGCTTTATCAATCCCGGGGATATCGGCACAAGTGTCTCGACTGCTCCCTTTGCGGACTACGATTTCGTTAATGTCTTCGATTTCATCTCCAGTGCTCCCCTGCCCTTTCCTCTGTTTGAAGTATTAGATGCGACTCTGCCGACGATTACTTTTACCGCTACTGAAACCACCGGGGTGACGGTCGCCGAGAATCTATTGACTGATGGGTCTACGTTCACTTCGGTTACGATTCCTTTTAATGGCCTATTTATTAAAGAAGGCGATACTTTCATCGGTTTCGGCATCATTAGCTTCCCGTTTGTCGGCACCAGAGATGATCTACTCACGGGCGTTGCGACGACCTACTCGGCAAGTTTTGAAGTGATTGAAGGGCCGATTATTGCCGTTCCCGAACCAGCTAGCTTACTGGGTTTGGGATTAGTCGGTAGCGCCATCTTGACCTATCGCCGCCGCTCTGCGAAAACCGCCAAACAGGCCTAGAAAAATCCCCAACAAATCTTTCCATTGTCGGGGACTATTTAGTGACAGCCTTAAAAAGGCATTTACCTAAGACTAACAATACGGCATCGTCGGCTACAGAGTAAACCTTGAAAAAGCCCGGTTAACCGGGCTTTTTTGCCTTGTTATCGCTGTAGCGTTTTTGCCCTTGGGGTCAGCTATACTGAGTTGATAATTTTCAAGAAGGATTGACGGCATGGCCCGCCTGGCGCTACTAAGTGTATCCGACAAAGCTGGAATTATTGAGCTGGCCCGCGAGCTTGTAGAAGCCTTTGATTTTACCTTGCTTAGCAGTGGCGGTACGGCCAAAACCCTACAAATGGCCGGTTTACCCGTAACCAAAGTGAGTGAATATACGGGAGCACCAGAAATTTTGGGAGGAAGGGTCAAAACCCTCCATCCTCGCATCCACGGCGGTATTTTAGCGCGACGCAACCTGGATGAAGATCTCGCCGATCTGGCCGCCAACGACATTGCTCCCATCGATCTGGTCGCGGTCAATCTCTATCCCTTTGTCGCCACGATCGCCAAACCAGGAATCACTCCCGCAGAAGCCATTGAACAAATCGATATCGGCGGCCCGGCGCTACTGCGGGCTGCGGCGAAAAATTACGCCCACCTGGCCGTGCTTTGTCATCCGGGGCAGTATGAGGCTTATCTGGAACAATTGCGGCTCAATCAAGGGGAAACCACCCTGTCTTTCCGTCAAAGCTGTGCCCAGGCAGCCTTCGCTCTCACAACTGCCTACGATCTGCGATCGCCAACTATTTTGCTTCCCTGAATGAGGCTAGTCCGTTACCGCAGTATTACGGGCTGGGGGGACGGCAAGTTCAAGCCCTGCGCTACGGCGAGAACCCCCATCAAGCGGCTGCCTGGTATCAAAGCGATCCGCCTGGGGGTTGGGCAATGGCCGAACAATTGCAGGGCAAAGAACTGAGCTACAACAACTTGGTAGATTTAGAAGCTGCTCGCCGCCTGATTGGCGAATTTAACCCCGCAACTCCTGCCTGCGCCATTCTCAAACATACCAATCCCTGCGGCGTCGCCCTAGGCCAGACCCTTGGCGAAGCTTACGACCGGGCCTTTGGGGCTGATTCCACCTCCGCTTTTGGAGGCATTGTCGCCTTTAATCAGCCTATTGACGCTGAAACTGCCCACAAACTCACCCAAACCTTTCTCGAATGTATCGTCGCCCCCGCCTGCACCGCCCCTGCCCAAGACATCCTCGCTAAAAAAGGTAACGTTCGACTGTTAATTTTGCCCGATCTGCTGGGCGGCCCCCACCATAGCCTCAAGGCGATCGCCGGCGGATTTCTCGTGCAGGAAAGCGATAATTTCCCTGAAAATCCCCAAGCATGGCAGGTTGTTACCGAAAAGAAGCCCGTCGCAGCCGATCTCAAGGAATTGCTCTTTGCCTGGCAGGTGGTCAAGCACGTTAAATCGAATGCGATCGTAGTCAGTCGCGACGCCGTAACCTGTGGCATTGGCGCGGGCCAGATGAACCGCGTGGGGGCCGTCAAGATAGCCTTAGAGCAGGCCGGAAACCAGGCCCAGGGCAGTGTTTTAGCCAGCGATGCCTTCTTTCCCTTCGATGACTCGGTGCGAGCCGCTGCTGCTGCCGGAATTCGCGCCATTATTCAACCAGGCGGCTCTCTGCGAGATGCTGATTCCATCACCGCCGCCAATGAATTAGGACTGATTATGGTTTTTACAGGCGTCCGTCATTTCTTACATTAGGACGCGACTATGACCCAAAAATTCCCACATTTATGACCATTGAAGCCTGGAAAATCTTAAATTCCTCTGTGGTGTTCGATAACCCCTGGTGCCGCGTCAGGCAGGACGCCGTGCAGCTTGCCAATGGTGCCATAGTCCCTGACTATTTTGTCAATGTCAGGCCGGATATCGCCTTAGTGTTGCCGATTACGGTTGAAGGGGAAGTGATATTCGTAAGGCAATACCGTCACGGCGTCCAGCAGGTCTTGCTAGAGTTGCCCGCCGGAACCTTCGATCGCGCCCAAGAAGACAGCTACCAGGCAGCAGCCCGAGAACTGGAAGAAGAAACAGGCTATGTCGCCTCCCACTGGCGGAAGCTAGCAACCCTGTATGACAATCCCGTCAAAGATACCAACCAAATTCACCTCTTTCTGGCTCAAAACGCAGTACCCCAGGGACAACAAGCCCTAGATCCCACAGAAAACCTGGAAATTGTCCTGATTCCTTCCCCAGAAATTGCTCGAAACATCGCCACTGGAGAAATCTGTGTTGCGGGTAGCCTTGCCGCCCTCTACCTCGCCCAATCCCATCTGCCGTTTTCCCGGCTCTGATGGCTTTTGTCGATCCTGGGCGCTCATTACGGTTGGTAATAGGAACAATCACAGGAGCCTTGGGGATTAATCGCGCACCGTCAATAGGGAGAGCGAGCAGTGAAGCGGTAGTTGTGGCCTTGCCCAGCCACCGCTCTTGGGAAATTACCGCTGCCGAAACAGCCATTGAGCCATTAGTCCCCTAGGGCCAAGATCGCTCAAGCCTGATACGCCAGCGCCGTTGAGCCTGACTCAGAGTCAGCCAAAGCAGAAATGGTAGCCAACTCAACAGCGCGATCGCAGCGATTTTGAGCATCATCCCCTTCGCCACACTTCCCTGGGAGGCTAAGGCTCAAGCCCCACCGACTTAAGCGACGCCTTGAAAGACGGCTTCACTACGGCGAGTGCGCGGATCGGCGGACTGGGGAAAGCCCCGTTGAATTTCTGTGGCGGTAACTTGTTTGGCTCCCAGCGCCGTTTGCAGAACTTCCATCGCTCTGGCTGGCTTACCTTGACCGCAAAAGAAGAAATCCGCCGCAAAATAACCGTGTTCTGGCCAAGTATGAATTGCAATGTGAGATTCAGCCAGGGTCGCCGTCGCAGTTACGCCGTGGGGACTAAACTGATGGACGCAAAGGTCAATTAAGGTGGCCTCCCCGGCACAGATAGCTTCAATTAAAGCTTCTCGAATCCGGTTAGCATCGTTGAGCAGCTCTGCTGGGGCTTCCCAAGCATCAACAACCAGATGAATTCCCACGTTTGCCATTCTCGCCAATTTACTCCGTACTAGAAGGTGTCCAGATATCCTAAGTATCTAGGTATAGCATAAGAAAGCGCCGTTTCTCAAGTTATGCAATCCTCGCCGTTGACTAGCAGGTGGCTAACCCCTAACCAGGCAGGATGGCTTGTAGCGCTTTCAATTACTAGTGCTATCCCGATTCTCACCTTATCTATTGTGCCAAGCAATTCCCCAACTGCCCAGAAACTGGGGTCGGATATCCCCGGTGGGTAACTGGGGAGGAACGCCTTTGCCCCTGGCCCTGGTCAAAACTAAGCCGAGGGCAATTCTTGCGGGGGGAGAGCAGCCTCGTCAGGCGCTAGCTGTTGCAGTTCCTCCAGGGTTTTCCACCCCGGCAGCCACAGGGAACCATCCTTAAGCTGGTCGGCATTGAGCCAAAACGTGCCTTGGAATCGCAGGAGGCTACCAATTCCGCAAACACCCACTTCCCCCGGTTGCGACGTTCAACAACCTGAAAATGACGCCATCCCCAGGTTGGCGTCAGGGCTGTCCATTTAGACCCGATTAGAAAGGGAAATCTTGTCTTTTTGGGCATTACACTCGCGCAGGGTTACCATAATATTAACTTCGCTCCCTCGCTGGGTTGACCGAATAAAGCTGTCTCAGCGATCGCGATTTCAGGCTTGGCAAAGCGGCTAGCTGAGGGACGTCATTAACTGGGAATAATGCTAGCCTGAATGGAGGTTGAGGGTCAATTGAGGGAATTATAGGTCTATGAAAGCCGTTTACAAGGGTTTCTGGGGAAAAAATCCGGGTTCGCTTAGGGGATTAGCCGGATTCTTGCTCTTGGCGATCGCGACAGAAATTTTCTCCTTCGGGATGGTGGCACTGCCGACGGCTGCTGCCCCCATTGTCAGGCCGGGCGCACCGGAAACCGACTACACCTTGGGGGCGGGCGATCGCCTGCGGCTCGATATTTTTCAAGTCGAAGACCTGAGCGGCGAATACCTGGTTTTAGTTGACGGCAGCTTGAGTTTACCCTTAATTGGCCGCCTGCAAGTGGCAGGGCTGACCCTCGCCGAGGTAAATCAACTAGCTAGCCAGCGCTACGCCAAATTCCTGCGCTATCCCGTTGTGACCATTGTCCTTGTTCAGCCCCGTCCCCTGAAAGTGGCGATCGCGGGCGAGGTCAACAGCCCCGGTTCTTACACCATCACCCTGGGGCAAGACCGACAATTCCCGACAATCACCGATTTACTGCGCGAAGCCGGTGGGATTACAGCCGCAGCGGAGATTCGGCAAGTCCAAGTCCGGCGTTTTCTCAAGGGCAGAGACCAGATTTTGACAGTTAATCTCTGGGACTTACTCTCCCAGGGCAGTCTCTACCAAGACGTGACCCTTCGCGACGGCGATACCGTCATCGTACCGACCAACGAGCGTATTGACCCGGCGGAAACCCGACAGCTCGCAGCGGCTAGCTTTGGGCCCCAGATCGATCAGCCCGTCAATGTCGCCGTGGTCGGAGAAGTTAACCGGCCGGGTACCTATCAAGTCGAGCCAGAGCAGATTAATCAGAGCGCAACAAACCGCCCAATTAACCCACCGCAACCACCGAGACTGACCCAAGCCATTGACTTGGCCGGTGGCATTAAACCCCTAGCAGACATTCGCAACATTCAAGTCCGCCGCCTAACTCGCAGTGGCAGCGCTCAGGTCTTTACCGTTAATCTCTGGCAACTGCTGCAAGAGGGGGATATAGGGGAGGATATTATTTTGCAGGACGGAGATACGATCTTTATCCCTACCGCTCAAGCCCTAGATCCCAAAGAAGTCGAAGCCCTAGCTTCAGCCAGTTTTGCCCCCGATAGCATTCAGGTTAATGTAGTGGGGGAAGTTCAAGCGCCAGGTTCTGTGGAAGTTCCCCCCAACACTCCCCTCAACCAAGCCATCTTAGCAGCAGGCGGATTTAACAATCGCCGCGCCAATAGCAGTATGGTTGAACTTGTTCGGCTCAATCCCAATGGAACAGTAACGCGACGGGAAATTACGGTGGATTTAGGGGCAGGCATCAACGACCAAAATAATCCGCCTTTACGCAGCAATGATGTGATTGTGGTGCAGCGATCGAACACAACTCGTCTTTCAGATTCAGTTGGGACGATTTTGGGGCCCGTGGGCAGTGCTTTAACTAATATCCGCTTGTTTACTTTATTTTAAGTACAGATTGGCGTCGCAATCTTTTTTTTGGAACACCGTCTGTGTTACAAGTCCGGCCAGGGTTAACCCTGAAATTAATCCGTGAATGAGGAGTGACAGCACGTTCTATGAAACCGCACCAATCTCAAGATATTACTCATCCCGGCAACGAGACAAATGGCTACCTCGCTCATTCTGTCCCTAACGGGTTAACGACCATCCTCGAAGAAGAGGAAAGCACCCTAGACCTGCGACAGCTCTGGACGGTCATCAAGCATCGAATGCGGTTGATCCTAGGCATGACGGTTGGTGTAATTGCAGCGGTTGGATTTTGGACAATCAATGAAGATCCAAGATATCGAGGACAGATAGAAATTCTGGTTGGTGCGCCTTCGGAGGAGGCAAGTAGTGCAGATGACCTGTTCCTCGGATTTTATCTCCAATCGGTTGATTATGAAACTCAAATTCGGGTTCTCAGCTCTCAAAAGGTTTTAGTGCCGATCGCCGAGACTATTGCCGAGCGCTATCCGGGCTTTCAATACCAAGACTTCTTTGACAATAATGCTCTTACCATGAAAGAGACAGGGAAACGAAAATTCTGCTGGTCTCTTACGAGGGTGAAAACCCGGAGCAAGTTCAATTTGTCCTGGATCAGCTCTCTAAAAGCTACTTACGCTACTCTCTCGAAGAACGACAGCAGGAGATCATTCAGGGAATCAAGTTTGTTAAAGATCTGTTACCGAAAGCCAAAGAGCGGGTCGATCAGTTTCAGCAAGAGCTACAAACCTTCCGTGAAACTTACAACTTACTTAATCCCGAAGAACAGTCCGCCGCTCTCTCGGCGCAACTGGTAGAGCTGGAAAAGCAATATTTTAACACCCAAGTCCAACTCAAGGAGACCAGTTCTCGCTATCAAATCCTGGCTCAGCAACTTAACCTCGCCCCCCAAGAAGCGATCGCCTCTAGCTAGGCAGGCGGGAGTCCCCACACCATAATCTTTGATTTGGTGTGGCGGTGAAAGCCGAGTGAGTTGAGGAGCGTTCCCTGACCAATGCCGTAGGCGAGGGAAAGGAACAGCGACGAAACGAACCCTCTCTTAGGCTACTCAACGGGTCGATCTTGTTCTTCGATGTATTGCTTAAGCTGTTCAACCGTTACACCGCCACAGGAAGCAACGAAGTAACCGTTTGTCCACAACACACCTTTCCAGTAAAACTCATTCACTCGCTCTGCAAATTCCTTTCTGAGATAGCGGCTGGATACGGTTTTAAGATTGTTAATCAACTTGCTGGGTTCAGTTTGAGGGGTGTACTGAATCAGCAAGTGAACGTGATCTACTTCTCCATTGAACTCGATTAACCGCCCCTCCCACTTCTCCATCAGCGTTCTGAAGATTTCCTCTAACCTTGACAGCATCGGTTCATTGAAAATCTTTCTGCGGTATTTTGGCGTTAACACTAAATGACACTTAAGGTCTGAAACGCCTCTCGCCTTATGAATGAAATCTTTGCTCATCATGTTGACACTAATTGTTTTGCTTGTGCTATGATAACACTAAGTTAAGCGTAAAGGTCGTAACGCAATGAAGACAACATTTCAGTACCGATTCTATCCAGACACTAAACAGAAGCTTGAGCTAAATGAATGGCTCAGAATTTCTCGATATTGGTATAACCGACAATTGGGAGACAGGTTCGATTGGTGGGAAATGAATCGGACTCGTGTTGATGCTTGCCCTTTGGTGAGCAGCATTGCAGACTTGCGTGATAAACCGAATTTCTATGCACAGAAAAAACAGTTGCCAATCCTGAAGCAGGATTTAGTCAAGGTTTGGCATAGTGGCGAACTGCTTGATTTCTCTCGCGTGGATGCCAGTGTTTTACAGGAAGTGTCGAAGCGAGTGGATCAAGCGTTTGAGCGTTTCGTTGTCGGAGATAGCAACGGCAATAAGTCAGGCAGGCCCCGATTCAAAACTGTTGCAGACTTTCGCACGATGACATTTGCAGATGGCAAAGCAATCAAGATTTCTTTGATCCGAAAGTATTGGATGTACATTCGACTGCCGAAACTGGGAGTTATCAAAGTGCGAATGCACCGCGAGATCCCAGAAGGATTCACCATCAAGCAAGTCAGTGTTACCCAAAAAGCTGATGGTTGGTTCATGCAGATCGTACTGGAAGATTCGACTGTACCGGACTTTGCGTCTGACACTGTTATCCCGGCTTGGGATAATTCACTTGGCATGGATGCTGTGCTGAATGAGGATGTCTACCTGGCAACATCGGAAGGTGAAAAACTTCCCTCGCTGAAGCCACTCCGAAAGAATCAAGCCAAGCTTGACCGCATCTCCAAGAAGCGAAACAAGCGCAAACGCGGGTCTAAGGCACGTCGCAAACTGGCAAAACGTGAAGCAAAACAACATCAACGGATTGCCCGTTTACGCAAAGATTTTCACTACAAAACCGCTCACCAATTAGTGAGAACTGGAAAGAAAGTCTTCTTTCATGAAGACCTCAACCTCAAAGGTCTGACCAAACGCAATAAGGTTAAGCAGGATGAATCGGGAACGTTTCTTCCCAACGGTCAATCCTCAAAGTCAGGACTCAATAAATCCTGGTCTGATGCCGCATTTGGTAACTTTTTTAAGACGCTGGACTACATAGCCGCAAAAGCTGGAGCAGTTGTCATTCCGCAAAAACCTGCTTATTCATCAATGGTTCTCTGCTATCGAAATGAAATCATTTTCACCGATTGCAACACCAGAGACTATTGGGATGAGCAACATTCTTGAAGGTTGATCGCGATATCAACGCAGCAATCAACCTGAAAAGGCTTGGGTTGGGCATTTTCCCAAGCATAAAACGCCGTAGTGGGAAGTTAACCGTAGTTGGAACTATGGATCAGAGTACCACGAAGGAAATCCTACATACCCTTCATCGGGCTGTTGGAAGCCCTCACCATAATCTTTGATTTGGTGAGGGAGTATGTCACCTACCTCAGCGAATCACCCCGCTACCAAAACTTACTCAATCAATTGCAAGAAGTCGAGTTAGAGCTAGCGGACAAATCAGCAATTTTCTTGGATAATTCCCCGACTATCCAAGCCCTGCAAGAACAACGACAAAACTTGCTGCCCTTACTAGAAGAAGAAGCCCAAACCATCCTGGGGCCGCAATTTCAAGGGTTAAGTCAAAGTCCCTCCCTATCTTCGCCCAGTAACCTCCGCCTAGAACTCAACCAACAGTACGTCGAAGCCGCCAATGAGCTGCAAATTTTGGAACTGCGGCGAACCGCCCTAGCCCAAGCCACCACCCAGCTTAACCAACAAGTGCAGCAAATGCCTGCCCTTGCCAGACGCTACACGGACTTACAGCAAAAGTTAGAAGTATCCACAGAAAATTTAAAACGCCTGTTAGAGGCGGAACAACAGCTAGAGTTAGACGCTGCCCAGCGCAGCCTCACCTGGCAAGTCATTTCTACGCCCACTCCCGAGGATTTCGAGACGCCAATCTATCCCCAGCCGGTTAACATGATGGCGTTGGGAACAGTAAGTGGTTTGTTACTAGGACTGATTGCGGCCTTTGTGGCGGAGCGGTTCGATCCCGTCTTCCACGGCCCCGATGAGGTGGCGGAAAGCTGTAATTTACCCATCCTCGGCTATATCCCCCAGCACAAAAATTCCGACTCGGTGGAAGAGATCTTCAGAAATAGCTTGCCTCGGCTCCAATTAGGCGACAGAACCATCGATCTCACCCAAAATCTCAATTCTGTTAATGAAGTCAGCGGCTATCAATCCTCGCCCTTCATGGAAGCCTTCCTCTCCCTGAATACCAATATTCAGCCTGCTCGGTTCTGAGAATCGCACCCACACCATCGTGATCAGCTCGGTGGCTCCCTCGGAAGGTAAATCAACGGTGGCAGTTAATTTGGCAAAAGCTGCGGCGAATATGGGTCAATCAGTACTCTTGGTAGACATCGACCTGCGACGCCCGGTGCTGCACGAACGATTGGGCTTAGAGAATCAAACGGGATTAACCAATGTCCTGGCTGACGGCATGCCCATTGAAGAAATTGTGCAACGGGTTCCCCATTGGGAGAATTTCTTTGCCCTGACGGCGGGAGACGTGGCTCCTGACCCCCCGCGACTGCTCTCCTCTGGGCGCATGAAACAGGTGATGGAACAGTTGCAGGGTTGCGGCACCTACGATTTGATTGTCTACGACACGCCGCCGATGCTAGCCTTTGCCGATGCCCGCATCGTTGCTCCCGCCACAGATGGTGTTATCTTGGTGGTGAAAATTAATCAGACAGAGCGGACTGGGTTCAGACAAACTCTGGAACAGGCGAAGATTTCGCGGGTGCCGCTCTTGGGGGTAGCTGTCAATGGCATTACGGGTCGCGGCCGCGGCGAATACTATTACCGCTACTATTATGGAAAAGAGAGGAAATCAGCTCATAAAGCGCAGGTTTAGCCCGTGAATCCATCTACCTTGTCTTCGACTTTATTTTTGACCCTGCTGTTATTTGTCGGCCTGGTCTTCTTTATTCGCGCCGCCGCTAAAGACCGCACGCAACAGCAGGTTTTGGTGACTGAGGAGCCGCTGGAATTTTTCTTAGGACAGCTACAGGGCTATTTTGAGGGGCGGGGCTATGCGATCGCCGAAGTGGAGGGGGAGAAGCGGCTGGTGCTAGCGGGATTTGTGCGGCCGAGCCGTTTTCTGGCGATTTTCCTGACGGTGCTGGCGGCCTGTGGCTTGTTTTGTTTGGGGTTGGTGCTGTCGCTGCTCTACCCGCAGGCGGCTGGGGGTTGTGGGGCTGGTACTGCTGGCTCCAGGAGCCGGCTGGTTTTATTGGCGGCGGGCAGGACGGGTGGAGCGGGTAATTTTGCAAGGTCTGCCGACGGAAGACGGGGCGATCGCCCCAGCCGCATCGCGGTCATTGCCCATCGGGATGAACTACTCGCACTGGAACAAGCGCTGCCAAGGTTGGGAGACAGCGCTGGCTAGAGGCGGTCAGGTTTAGGATTTGCTAAATTCCAGTCCGTTTTCTTGGGCATAGCGTTCCATAAACCGCATAAACCGCTCCCATTCCTGGGGCGATCGCATAATTAAGACCGCTTCAAGGGCCTGGACTTTCCCGTTGAGGAACTTGCCTTTGACTTCCCTGGTGACGATTTCCCCTTCTTCATCAAGGAGATACATGCCGGTAATATCGTCTGTTCTCTCGTTGCCGAGGACGGTGGGAGAATCAAAATAAAAGGTTGCCGTGGCGCTTTCGCCGTCTTGGGAGCGCGTCAGTCGCACGTCGGGAACGGCCGCTTCGGAAATGCCGCGAGAAAATTGAATTTCAGCCATAGCGCTTAACCGTGATTTAGTCGTTTTCTCATCATCGCATAGAGAACTTCCCTTGAAAACTCAAGCAAGGCGGTGGGCGGGGAGGGGCAATTTAAGCCTCCAGAGAGTCGCTTGCTGCCTTAAAAACGCCTTAATTAGAGGTAAGAGCTGGCCGTTTGTGGCGATGGCTCATTTGCTAATTGTTTTAAGGAGTAAGGGCGTGAAAGGATTACAGGGAAAGACAGTTCTCGTGACGGGGGCAACCTCCGGCATTGGCGAGGCGATCGCGGTGCGGTTTGCCCAGGAAGGCTGCCGGGTGGCGATCAACCACCGTCGCGGCCCGGAATCGGCCCAGGAAACCTTGGACAAGATTCGGGCGGCTTGTGGCGAGAGCGTAGCCGTGGCGCTGGTGCAGGGGGATGTGTCTCAAGAGGCCGACGTGGTGAGAATGTGTGAGGAAGTCGTTGAAAAATTGGGGCGACTGGATATTTTAGTCAATAATGCGGGTATTCAATTGGAAGAACCTCCCACGCCATTGAAAGCGATGATTTTGACCAAGTGATTAACACCAACTTGCGGGGGGCTTACCTGTGTGCCCGTGAGGCGATCGCGCAATTTCTCAAACAAGGCGGCGGCATGATTATCAATGTTTCCAGCGTCCATGAGATTATCCCCCGACCGAAGTACGTCAGCTACGCCATTAGCAAAGGCGGCATGGAAAACCTCACCAAAACCCTAGCCCTGGAATATGCCCGCCAAAATATTCGCGTCAACGCCATCGGGCCCGGCGCAACAGATACCCGCATCAACAGTTGGTCGGAGGAGGAGCAGCAAAAAACCGCTGAAACGATCCCAATGGGCCGGGTGGGCATGCCGGAGGAAATGGCGAGCGGCAGCAGCGTTTCTGGCGTCCGAGGAAGCGGCCTACGTAACGGGGCAAACCCTGTTTATTGATGGCGGTTTAACCCTGTATCCCCAGTTTTTCACCAATTGGTCGGAAAGGAAGCCAAGGCTTCCCAGAATCAGCACTGATTTGACGAGCGAGAGATGACGAAGACGTTAATTACTAGAGTCTATAAAATGGGCGAATACAAGTGGCGCGAACGCGGCTACGATTACCAACTGGCGGACACCCAACTGCCCACGGCAGAGCAAGTCGAGGAAGCAGGGCGAGCCTTTCGTGATTATGGTCTAAAAGCAGAGCAAACACCGACCAATCATGGTACAAGCACCCTTCCACGACCCCACCCTCTCCGATCCTGCCCATGACCTCCTGCGCGATCGCCGCCAGCCCTTGGATGGAATTTTTGCCCCCAAAAGTGTGGCGGTCATTGGCGCAACCGAAAAATACGGTAGCGTCGGCCGGACATTGTTATGGAATTTGATTAGTAATCCCTTTGGCGGGCCGGTGTTTCCGGTCAATCCCAAGCGAGATAGCGTTTTAGGCATTAAAGCTTACCCCAGCATCAGTGCGGTTCCCGATCCGGTGGAGTTAGCCGTCATTGCGACGCCAGCAGTGGGCGTGCCTCAAATTATTGAAGATTGCCTACAAGCAGGGGTTAAGGGAGCCATTATTATTTCTGCCGGATTTAAGGAAGTGGGCGAAAGCGGCCTAGCCCTAGAGAGACAGATCCTT
>JAAUTE010000178.1 GCA_012031815.1 Chloroflexaceae bacterium | reverse complement strand
TCATCAGCTCAAAGTGTAAACTGCACCGACAAGCGCACGTCAGCAGGAGGCACACCACCTACAAAAATCGCAATAGGGAATTTCAAGAAATACACATGGTCAGTCAGAAAACACAGGAAAAAACTGCTATTGGCTTTACTCACGAGGATTTTGCGGCCCTTCTCGACAAGTACGACTATCATTTTAGTCCGGGCGACATCGTAGCCGGAACGGTTTTTAGCGTTGAACCTAAGGGGGCGCTGATTGATATTGGTGCTAAGACGGCTGCCTACATTCCCATTCAGGAAATGTCCATCAACCGGGTAGACGATCCCAGCGAAGTCCTCCAGCCCAACGAGACTCGCGAGTTTTTTATTCTGACTGACGAGAACGAAGACGGACAGTTAACTCTATCGATCCGGCGCATTGAGTATATGCGTGCCTGGGAGCGAGTTCGGCAGTTGCAAGCGGAAGATGCCACGGTTCGCTCTAATGTTTTGCCACCAATCGCGGGGGGGCCCTGGTTCGTATTGAGGGGCTGCGTGGTTTCATTCCGGGGTCTCACATCAGCACCCGGCAAGCGAAAGAAGATCTCGTCGGTCAGGAGTTGCCCCTGAAGTTTCTGGAAGTGGACGAAGACCGCAACCGCTTGGTTTTGAGCCACCGCCGAGCCTTGGTAGAACGCAAGATGAATGGTCTGGAAGTGGGCGAAGTGGTTATTGGTTCCGTACGGGGTATCAAGCCTTATGGTGCCTTTATCGATATTGGCGGCGTTAGTGGCTTGCTACACATCTCAGAAATTTCTCACGATCATATCGACACGCCTCACAGTGTTTTCAATGTTAATGACGAGTTAAAGGTCATGATTATTGACCTGGATGCGGAACGGGGCCGGATTTCCCTTTCCACTAAGCAGCTTGAACCGGAACCCGGCGACATGCTTAAAAATCGGGATTTGGTGTTTGAAAAAGCCGAAGAAATGGCTGCTAAATATCGCGAGCGGAAGCTGGCTGAAGCAGAAGGGCGTACGCTCGAACCAGAACCGGAAGCTTCGCCGTCAGATGTCAGTGAGGAAATTCCCAGTGCGTCGGGGGATGAAGAAGAACTGGTTAGCGCGGTGGAAGAATAATTTTGCTTTAGTCTAAGCGCTATTTTAAGAACAGAGGGGAGCTTTCCCTCTTTTTTTATGACGGGTGTTGGGGTTGAAAGGAGATTGGGGTGGTCACGATTTATTGTAAAGGCCGATCTTTTGAGGGAATCGAGGCAATCATTTTCGATAAAGATGGGACTTTAGAAGATTCTCAGCAATTTTTGCGGGAGCTGGCCTATCGGCGATCGCGCAGGATTGATGCCCAGGTGCCGGGTGCGGGGGAGCCGTTGCTGATGGCCTTTGGCGTGAGCGGCGATCGCCTGAATCCAGCGGGCTTAATGGCGGTGGGAAGCCGAGGGGAAAACGAAATAGCGGCAGCGGCCTACGTAGCGGAAACGGGCCGCAGTTGGTTTGAAGCCAGAGAACTTGTGAAACAGGCTTTTTTAGAAGCCGATCGCCAAGGCGGGACAGCTCCGCCATCGCCTCTGTTTCCGGGTGTACTGGCCCTGCTAAAGCGACTGGCAGCATCGGGGGTGAAATTAGGCATTCTCTCCGCTGATACTCCGGCTGCGGTGGCCGACTTTATCCAGCGCCACCAATTATCTCCTTACCTCCAGTTGGGATTGGGGGTGGAGATCGCCGGCCTGAGCAAACCCGATCCGCGCTTGTTTGCCGAAGCTTGCGATCGCCTGGGGGTTTTGCCAGAGAGGACGTTAATGGTGGGGGATTCCCAGGGGGACATGGAAATGGCCAAGGCGGCAGGCTGTGCGGCAACTGTGGGAATTTGCTGGACAGGAACACAAAATAGAGCGCTAGCGGCCGCAGACGCCCTAATTTTTGAACTGGCAGATTTAAAAGTCAGTTGAGTGAATGAAACTTTTTTGCTCGATTGAAGTTGGCTCAGCCAGCGTAGCTCGCTATGATAGAGAACTAGCCAAGGCTGCTCGCGCTTGCGATCGCCACAGGGAGTAAAGGAGGAACCGCTCTTGTCTCGTCGTTATTTGTTTACCTCGGAATCGGTCACTGAAGGGCATCCCGACAAAATTTGCGATCAAATTTCCGATACAATTTTGGATGCCTTGCTGACAGAGGACGACTGCAGCCGAGTTGCAGCAGAAGTGGTCGTGAATACAGGATTGGTGCTAATCACGGGAGAAATTACTAGTAAATCCCACATCAATTACGTCAACCTCGTCCGCAATAAAATTGCCGAAATCGGCTACACTCAGGTGGAAAATGGCTTCGCAGCCGAGAGTTGTTCGGTACTGGTGGCGATCGACGAACAATCACCAGACATTGCCCAAGGGGTGACCCAGGCTCAAGAACAGCGTGAATGTCTAAGCGATGACGAGCTGGATTGCATTGGTGCGGGAGACCAGGGCTTAATGTTTGGGTTTGCCTGCAATGAAACCCCAGAGCTGATGCCGCTGCCGATTAGCCTTGCTCACCGCATTTCCCGACGCTTAGCGGCGGTACGAAAAACGGGCCAGCTACCCTATCTACGACCCGATGGCAAAACTCAAGTAACGGTTTGCTACGACCACGGGCGGCCAGTGGGGCTAGACACGATTCTGGTTTCGACCCAGCACAGCGAAACTATCGACGAGATTACCGACGGCAGTGCGGTGCAGAAAAAAATTAAGGGCGATCTCTGGGATGCAGTGGTTGAACCTGTTTTTGAAGCGATGGAGCTAAAACCCAATAAGGAACTGACGCGATTTTTGGTCAATCCCACGGGCAAGTTTGTCGTCGGTGGGCCCCAAGGCGATGCGGGGCTGACCGGACGCAAAATTATCGTCGATACCTACGGCGGTTATTCCCGTCACGGCGGCGGGGCATTTTCTGGCAAAGACCCCACCAAAGTCGACCGCAGCGCCTGTTATGCCTGTCGCTACGTGGCCAAAAATATTGTGGCAGCGGGCCTGGCAGACAAGTGCGAAGTCCAAGTTAGCTATGCGATCGGGGTCGCCCGGCCGGTCAGCATCATGATTGACACCTTTGGCACGGGCAAGGTGGACGAGGAAATCTTGCTGCAAGTGGTGCAGAAGCATTTTGAGCTGCGCCCGGCGGGAATTATTCAAACCTTCAATCTGCGGGGCCTGCCTGGGGAAAGAGGGGGGCGCTTTTACCAGGATGTGGCGGCCTATGGTCATTTCGGGCGAACTGACCTGGACTTGCCCTGGGAGCGCACGGACAAGGTGGAATTGCTCAAGGATGCTTTTTCTTTGTCTGGGGCAACCGTGTAAAGTAGAACCATTAATTTGGATTAAGGGAAGGGCGTTAGGCAAAACCAGCGCCCTTTTCTGTCAAGGCAGAAAAATTTTTGCAGTTTTTGGTTTTTGCCAGTCCTGCTTAGCTGTCCGCTTAAGGAATGCGATTAGTATTGTCTGCGGTCATCTTTATGTTCTTTGCAATTTCTATGGATTCTTCTGCAACTCTGATAACAGCTATCAGACCTTCCAAAGCGATTCGGATACAAATAATCCAAAAAAGCGCAACAATTGGAGATATTATTAAAATTCCAACTCCGGGCAGAAAGCCAATCCAAAAATTGGTGCCTATCAAGCCCAAGCAGCTCAAGACCGCAAAAAATATACCGAAAGCATAAAGAATCCCAGCGATTTTAGGAGCAAAGAACTTCTTAAATGAAAAATCCCACAGTGCGTCCATATCTTTCCTCGAAAGTTTGTTAAGACTGGGTTTCCCACACTTGATTCAACATTCTCTGCGCTACCAACAGACAAGAAGGGGGGGTCAGCAGGAGTGGATGTCAAAACATGGTGTCAAGAAGAATTTGCATCCCTCAGTAGGAAATAGCTAACCGAGAAGTTTACTCTAAAATTCTTAAAAAAATGTGTAATTTACCAAGTTGGCGTAAGGAAATTGCAGGTTAGCTAAAAAGCTATCTTTAATAGCCTGTAATTCGTTAGTTAGGCTCTTTGCTCTCCTGCCTTTTTAAATGAACTAGCTAAGAGCTGCTCGTAAAAGGCAAGCTGTTCCTGGGCTAAGGCTTTATTGGTGTATTTCTGAAGCGCTCTTTCGTAACCCGCTTGGGCCAATTGTTCCGTGAGGTGGGGTTGAGTGAGCAGTTGGCGGAGGCAGTTTTGTAACGCTGCCGCATCGCCTTCGGGAAAACCAAGCCAGTATCGCCGATTACATTGGGAATCTCGCCGGAATTGGAGCCAACCACCGGAACGCGGCAGGCCATGGCTTCAATCAAAACATGGCCAAACTGTTCCTTCCAGCCGGCTGCGGTGAGGGTTTTGAATTGATAGGTGGTTTGAGACGGTAGCACCAGGACGTTCATCAGGTTGATGTAGCGCGGAACTTCTGTGTGGGGCACGCTTTCCACTAAAATCAGGCGATCGCCAATTCCGGCTTGCTGGGCAGTTTGATTAATTTCTTCCTGGAGCGGCCCCCGACCGAGGAGCAGCAATTTCCAGTTTCCTTCCAGGGTGGCAACGGCTTTAATCAGGGTTAAAATGCCTTTTTCTTCTACAAATCGACCCACAAAGCCAACGACGAACTCTTCCGCTTTAATCCCCAACTCTGCCGCCAGTTCCGGTTGCGATCGCGGCGCAAACAGGTGTTCGTCTACGCCTAATTGGGGCAGGACTTTAATCGGGCCGCCGTAACCGCGATCGCGATAAATTTTTCTCCATCTTGATTGCCGGCAATTAGCCCATCGGTGTGGCGTAAATTGTAGTTTTCCAGGGAAGAAACCGGGAATTTATTGGTGTATGGTAGATTCCACCAGGTAAAAAAGAGATTCTTGGCCCTTAAGCCCAGGAGTCGGTTCAGGGTAATTAGCTCGGCGTAGGCCAGGGATTTAGCCCCCTGTTCGACTTGAATGATGTGGGGACGAACCTGTTGCAGCAAAAGCACTAAATCCAGCCCAAAGGTCAATAATCCCTGGTTATTCTGGGAGAAATTGGAAATGGGGATGATGCGAAAATTCCCCGCTTCCTGCCGTTTTGTAACGATGGTAGCTTTCTGAACGCCCCCCGGTCGCCAGCGTTGGGGAACAACCACCGTAACCTCAACTTCCGTCCTTAAACGCGCTATTTCCCGCAGCTTTTCGCAGTTCAAGTCAGTAACATAGGTGTGGCTGGCAACTAAAATTCTCATAACTCTCCTGACCCTGCTGACTTGTGAGTGTTGAGTGCTGAGTTGTGATTTTGCGCTTCTTGACGGCTGTAAATCTGACCGTCGTCCCAATTGCTTTTGAGGGTCGTAGCCAGGGCATCGACAAAGCCAATGCTGTAAAAAATGCCCCGCGTCAGGATTTTGACGGGAGAACCACTTTTATTGCAGGGAGGATTGCCCAAAACGTGGCAGTCGAACAATTTAGCGTAGAGGTGCAACTGCTGGCCAAGCGTTAGGTTTTTTAGCGCCATCAAAAAGTGATTGTGATAAAACGTCCGCTGGTATTTGAGGGAGCGGGTGCTGATATCGTGACAGCCGCCGGTTTCCTCACCCAGGTGAACCAGGTGGGCCGTCGGGTCGTACCAAATCTGATAGCCTGTCTGTCGCAGTCGCAGACAAAAATCTGACTCTTCTCGCACCGCACTGCCCCGAAACCGTTCATCAAACCACACGCCGTGTTCGGTAAACAATTTGCGACGGTAGGACATATTGCAGCCCCGCGCGGAAATTACCTGCTGTGGTTGGGTGGTATGGACTAAATCAATAAAATACCAGGCAATTCCTGGATTCATCGCCTGGGGAGGCAGCCAGTCAATTTCGTAGGGCGTATCGCTTTTGTTGATCTTGGCAGAATCGGAGAGTTTCATGCGATCGAAGACCCGACCCGCCACCGCTCCCACTTCGGGCCGCTCATAGTTGCGGGCATGGGCTTGCAAGTAACCTTCCGGCAATCTGACATCATCGTCCATAAAGAGAACGATTTCCCCTTGTGCGCGGCGAGTGCCGTAGTTCCTCGCTCCCGGTAAACTAGCCCAATTGAGGCGAAACCAGCGAATTTTTCGGCAGCGGCCAGTTCTTGTAGGTAGCTTTGGGTTTCGCTCGTGTGGGTTTGGGTTTGATCGACGACCAGAACTTCAAAATCAGGATAGTCCTGGTTAAGTACGTCAGCGATAGTATCTCGCAACGGCTCTTCCCGTTGATAGGTGGGGATAATGACGGAAATCGAGGGACAAGTCATTTGTTTTCACCAATTAACGTTGCCGCAGTTCGTTGAATGAATCGCTTCAGCCTGCCCCGCTAAAGCGAACACTCAAAATCTAGCAACTCTTACGCCCCTTGGCTAGCTGCGACGCGATCGGGAGGATCTTTTTTTAAGTTTGATTGCACTGGGCGGGCAACCCCGTCGGCAGCAGTACAATTGTTCTAGAAGCTTCGTGCCGTGGAGCAATCCACTGTGTCACGCGATCGCCTATGCCCACCCGTTAGTGAATCTGAGGAAATAACTATGAAATTGACCCCTTCTCTTTATTTCAACGGACAATGCGAAACCGCGTTTAAGTTTTACGAGCAATTTTTAGGCGGAAAAGTCAAAGCGATGCTTCCCTTCGAGGGATCGCCAATGGCTGAGGAAGTGCCCCCGGAATGGCGTCAAAAAATTATGCATGCCCACTTAACCATCAGCGACCAGGAATTGATGGGATCTGACTGCCCGCCGGGATATTATCAGGAACCCCAGGGTTTTGCTGTGGCGCTACAATTCGACGACCCCGCAGAAGCAGAACGGGTCTTTGACACTTTGGTAGATAAAGGAAAAGTCCTAATGCCCCTAGAGGAAACCTTTTGGGCCAGCCGATTTGGGATGCTGGTCGATCGATTTGGCATTCCCTGGATGATTAACTGCGACAAAGTGGGCCTAAAGTAGCTATCCAGGTAAAAATAATCAGAAATAGACGAGATTGCAAAGCAATTTGAAGTCGGTGGGTGTAATGTAGCTAAACGCCTGCCCTTCGGGTTTGGTTACCCAAAATTATGCCCACTTCTTTTTGGTAGGATGCAATACTAGCGTTGGGCTAGCCAAGTCATCAAAACCATTAGACATTGGGGTAAGGGGATTTGCTGATAGATTTTTTGAGGAATTTTGGGTTTTCAGCGTTAGCGGGGGTTGCTTTGGCGATTTGGGTCGGCTTGATTGGCTTTCGCGATCGCTTCTGGACGACGGCTTGGCAATTGGAGGACGGCGAGGATTTATCGGTTTATCCGCCGGTTTGTGCTGTGATTCCGGCCCGCAATGAAGCAGAGGTTTTACCCGCAACCTTGCGATCGCTCTTTGAGCAAGATTATCCGGGGCCGTTGCGAATTATTGTGGTGGATGACCGCAGTAGTGACGGCACGGCGGCGATCGCGGCTCAGATAGCTGGGGAAAATTCGGGAAAAAATCGGGAATTAACCCTGGTTTCGGGAAAACCATTACCGAGCGGCTGGACGGGCAAACTGTGGGCGCTAGAGCAGGGAATTACGGCGGCCTGTCAGGGAGATGTACCGGATTATATTTTGCTGAGTGATGCTGATATTGAACACGACAGGACAAATTTGCGCCGTTTGGTTGCAAAAGCCCTGGGAGATAGTCGAGAGTTAGTCTCGCTCATGGTTAAGCTGCGCTGCGAGAGTTTCTGGGAGCGGTTGCTGATTCCCCCATTTGTCTTTTTCTTTCAAAAACTTTATCCTTTTGCGGCTGCGAACAATCCTCGGCGATCGCTGGGGGCGGCAGCGGGAGGCTGTATCTTGCTGAAACGGGAGGCATTGGAGCGAATTGGCGGAATTGGGGCGATCCGCCAGGCATTAATTGATGATTGCACCCTAGCACAGCTGGTTAAGTCTAGCGGCGAGGGACGCATCTGGCTGGGCTTGAGCAGGACAACCTGTAGCTTGCGGGTTTACGATTCTCTATCGTCAATTTGGGAATGGTAGCGCGGACAGCCTTTACTCAGCTTAATTACTCGTTTTGGCGGCTGTTGGGAACCGCGATCGCCATGAGCGTGATTTATTTGATTCCGCCCTTGGGGTTTGTTGTGGGATTGATTACCGGAAATTTCTGGATTGGGAGTTTGGGTTTGGCAGGATGGCTGTTAATGGCAGGCGCTTATCTGCCGATGGTGAGATTCTATGGTTTGTCGCCATTGCGGGCCTTCACCTTACCGCTAGTTGCCCTGCTCTATACGCTGATGACCCTGGATTCAGCGCTGCGTTACTGGCAAGGCCGGGGTGGTTCCTGGAAAGGTCGGGTTTATTCCCTCAAAAATTAGATTTCAGTAGCTCAAAAAGTATTCGGGCTGGAATATCATCTTTTTATTGCTGTTTACCAACTTTATTATCATTCCACAACTACAACAATTATTCGACAATTATTCAA
>JAAUTE010000177.1 GCA_012031815.1 Chloroflexaceae bacterium | reverse complement strand
GCCCTGGGAGAAACTGGGCAGATCGGGCCCTGGCCGGGACGATCGCGGCCGATTTAGTGGTGTGGGTAACGGCGGAAGATTTGAGCGAAACCCAGTGGCAGTGGCTCCAGCGGTTGCATCAAGCCAAAGCGCGCATTTTATTGGTATTTAAGAATCAAGACCGCTACACCCTGGAAGAACAGGCGCTAATTGTCGGCCAGTTGCGTCAGCGGGTTCGGGCCCTGCTGGCTCCCGCCGATGTGGTTGCGGTTACCGCCGCCAATGCGCTCAAAGTCCGCCAGCACCAGGAAGATGGCTCGACCCAGGAATGGCTGGAAGCTCAGAACCCAGAGATTGAGGCTTTAAGCAGCCGCCTTGAGTGGATTTTTGCCAATGAGCGTCATAAACTAATCTGGCAAACCGTTTTTCGCCAGGCCGTGCAGCTCAAAACACCGATTAAAGATCGACTAAACGCCGCGCGAAAAGTGCGATCGCTGGCTGCCATTGAGCAGTACCAGTGGTTAGCCGGGGCAGCAGCCTTTGCCAATCCGGTTGCCTCCCTGGATTTAGTGGCCGCAGCCGCAATTAATGGGCAAATGCTGGTGGATTTGAGCGCCATTTATCAACAGCCCTTTTCCTTGTCCCAGGCCCAAGCAGCCGCAGGAACCTTGGGCGAGCTAATGCTAAAACTGGGATTGGTAGAACTTTCCACCCAAGCCTTGGGCGATCTGCTGAAAGGTCACGCCTTTACCTATGCCGCCGGGGGGTTGCTCCAGGGCGTGAGCGCCGCCTATCTGACTCGCCTAGCCGGACTGAGTGCGATCGCCTATTTTCAGGAACAGGAAATGGGAGTAAATTGTGCAGGAAGCTTAAATTTAGACCGCTTTGGCCAGAAACTCCAGGAAATCTTTGCCCAAACCAACCGAGCCGCCGTTCTCCGGGACTGGGTGAAACAAACCACAACTCGTCTCAAATCTCCAGCCTCAGCGGCGTAAATTTTCCCTCTCGGCTCAATCGGCGATCGCCTGCAAGTGCTGGCAAGCGGCTTCCGTGATCGCCCGGCCCCTAAGCGTGCGGCTGAGAAAACCAATTTGTAGCAGATACGGCTCATAAACTTCCTCAATGGTCTTGGCATCCTCTCCCGTCGCCGCCGCGATCGCCTCCAAGCCCACCGGGCCGCCCCGAAACTGTACCATAATCGTCCGCAGCACCAGGCGATCCGTCCAATCCAGGCCGCGGGGGTCAACTTTAAATCGATTGAGCGCTTCTGTGGCTAGAGTTTCCGTCACAGTATCGGCCCTTGCACCTGCATGTAATCGCGCACCCGCCGCAGCAAGCGGTTGGCAATGCGGGGCGTTCCCCGGGCCCGATGGGCAATGGCAATGGCCCCAGACTCGGCGATCGCCACCTGGAGAATTCGCGCCGATCGTAGAATAATCGCCGTTAATTCCTCAACATCATAGAAACGCAGCCGTTGAATCAGCCCAAAGCGATCGCGAAGGGGCGAAGTCAGGGCGCCAATCTTGGTCGTTGCCCCCACCAAGGTAAAGGGCGGCAGCGGCAAACTGCGGGTGCGAGCGCTGGGGCCCTTGCCCACCGTAATATCCAACCGCCGATCCTCCATGGCCGGGTAGAGCAATTCCTCGGTGACCCGATTGAGACGGTGAATTTCATCCAAAAATAGAATATCTCCCGGTTTTAGCGACACCAGCAGGCCAATAATGTCGCGGGGACGCTCCAAAGCAGGAGCCGCTGTAATCTTGCAGTTTACCCCCATTTCCGCCGCCAGAATCAAAGATAGTGTGGTTTTTCCCAAACCAGGCGGGCCATAGAGCAGCAAGTGATCCAATGACTCCCCCCGTGCCTGAGCCGCCTGAATCGCAATCTGCAACACATCCTTGAGGTCTCGCTGACCGATGTAATCAACCAGCCGTTGGGGTCGGATGGGGTCTTCGCTGCTTTCCGTTTCTTCTAGGGAGGGGGTTGGGGCGACCACCCGTTCTTCTGGAGCCGAAGGGACGGGAGCCAGTGATTCCGCCGAGGAGCAAACAGACCCTGGCGGAGCAAAACGCTTAATAGCCATCCAAAAACCCGATAAAAAACGATTTCAGCCATAATAGAAAGCCGAGGTCTGAGCCAGCCTTCAAGGTGCTACCCTCAAAAAGGGCAAGCTGTCCAACCCTCCGCTGCCGATTATTAGAGCTATGTTAGCTAAACGAATCCTTCCTTGCCTTGATGTTAGCGCTGGGCGCGTCGTCAAAGGCATCAACTTTGTGCAATTGCAGGATGCAGGCGACCCCGTTGAACTGGCTCGGGCTTACAACGAAGCCGGGGCTGACGAACTAGTATTTTTAGATATTACAGCCACCCACGAAGACCGCGACATTATTATTGATGTCGTCCATCGCACTGCTGAGCAGGTTTTTATTCCCCTCACCGTAGGCGGCGGCATTCAATCCTTAGAAACAATTAAAAAATTGTTAAGAGCTGGGGCGGACAAAATCAGTATCAACTCGGCAGCGATTCGCAATCCAGACTTGATTAACCGAGCGGCAGACCGCTTTGGCAAACAGTGCATTGTGGTGGCAATTGATGCTAGACGCAGCAAACATCGACAAAACCTGGGCTGGGAGGTTTACGTGCGGGGAGGGCGGGAAAATACAGGATTAGACGCCATTGAATGGGCAAAAGAGGTCGAACGTCGCGGTGCAGGAGAATTGCTGGTGACCAGCATGGATGCCGATGGAACCCAGGCGGGTTACGACCTAGCCTTAACTCAAAAAATCGCCGAAAAAGTCGAAATTCCGGTTATTGCTTCTGGCGGAGCCGGTAATTGCCATCACATCTACGAGGCTCTGACGGCGGGACGCGCTGACGCTGCCTTACTTGCTTCCTTGCTTCACTACGGACAACTGGCGATCGCCGACATTAAATCCTATCTCACCGCCCAGCAAGTGCCCGTGCGCCCTAGTTAAAGGAAGAGGAAGAGCTTGTCCGCGATAGTGCTGAGGTAACTTGCGCCAGCCGGGAGAGACTGTATATTAGAATGGAACTAAGTTTACATTTTTAAAAATGCTAGTAGGTGTTCTCATATTTGACGTGATGCTAGTTGCCTGGTCACTGCACTTAATGCAGGAAGCCCACGAGCAACAAGAGTTTTCACTCATGCTGGCTGGCACCCTGGTTGCTCTCTCCGCCGTTGCCATGCTCGTGTCATACTTTATGATGAATCAATGTTTTGCCCACTTAACCCAAAATGGATTTTACTAAAGTTAGCGCGGCTGCCTCTTGCCGAAACGCCGAAAGTTAGCTAAATTGATAGATGCATTTCTCGGGGTTATAGCTCAGTTGGTAGAGCACCTCAATGGCATTGAGGGGGTCAGCGGTTCGAATCCGCTTAGCTCCACTTCTAGTATTCCGTCCGCCTTCCTTGAAACGGTTGTGGTGCAGTCCCAAGAGAACACGGCGATTTTAGTCCGTAAGTTGTCATTCTGAATCATTATGGGCCCAATTTTTCCTTGGTGTAGGGACAAGTTCAGGCGCTAATCCAACATTGCCAATCTCACCGTTCAGAAAACCAATACCTTAGTACTCCCACACTTGAGCTTGGTCAAAAAACCGTGGACTGCAACTGTCATTGACGGGGAAATTCACTATAATGGCGGGAGAATACTGGATGTCTAAGGTCAAAAATTAGACATTCCCCCCCAGACAAAATTTTTTAGGTTAAAAAGGGGAAAATTTCTCCCTTTTTGCTCAAGAACTTGAAACTCCCTGAAAAATTGGGAGTAATCTATGGAGTGCAGCAATTCAAATCAAATTAAGTTGTCTGCGCTACTATAGCAACAGCCTCAGGAAATCTTGAGCTGACCGCAGCAACCCCGCTTGCATCTGCTAGCCGGTCAAGCTGGTTGGTGTTACTCTCACCTGCATCAATCTCTTGGGAAACTTTTCGCTATGACTGTCGCCTGTTCTTCAACCGAGCTTGTTAGCGCCGACTGTGGGCCCTTCTTTCTGAATTTAAGCAAACGGTTTCAAGTCCGTGCTGTCACCAAAGTTACAATTAAATCCGCCTTGACCCCAGGGTCGTCCTTAGCCAACTGGCAGTTGAATTTGCCCGTTGGCTTTATCGTCGGAACGTGATGAAATCGCTAAAATCGTTTATTAGATCCGCGCAAAAGCATTAGGGATCCAATAGATACTTTGTCAAACGCCCTCGCTTTGACCCCAAGGTTTTGCAAGTTAACTTTCTACTTTTCGTTTCGCAGTTGAAGGAGCAAGAGGAAAACGGCATGACGCAGGCCAACCACGTACTCGCAACCCTTACCGAGCCGCCCACCGAGTTTGAGCTGCTTTTTGATGAAGAGGCAGATGCCTCTGGGGATTTGGAAGATGAGATCGAAGGTCCCAAGACGAAGAAGCTTACTGCTTCCCGCCGCCGCGACCAAGGCAAGAAGAAACCCTATACCGAAGATTCTATTCGGATTTATTTACAGGAAATTGGTCGGATTCGTTTGCTGCGAGCGGAAGAAGAAATTGAACTAGCTCGTAAAATTGCCGATCTTCTAGAGCTGGAACGGACTAGAGAGCGCCTCAAAGACAGCCTGCGGCGGGAGCCAAGCGATCGCGAGTGGGCTGAGTGCGTCGAAATGAAATATCCTGAGTTTCAAAGACGCTTGTTCGTGGGCCGGCGAGCAAAGGAAAAGATGGTGCAGTCTAACTTGCGCTTGGTGGTTTCTATCGCCAAGAAGTACATGAATCGAGGGCTATCTTTTCAAGACCTGATTCAAGAAGGTTCTCTGGGGTTGATTCGAGCGGCGGAAAAGTTCGACCACGAGAAAGGGTACAAGTTTTCGACCTATGCGACCTGGTGGATTCGTCAAGCGATTACGCGGGCGATCGCCGATCAATCCCGGACGATTCGGCTGCCGGTTCACCTGTACGAGACGATCTCTCGGATTAAGAAGACCACCAAAATCCTTTCCCAGGAAATGGGCCGCAAGCCAACAGAAGAAGAAATTGCGACCCGCATGGAAATGACCATCGAGAAGTTGCGCTTTATTGCCAAGTCAGCCCAGTTGCCGATTTCCCTGGAAACCCCCATTGGTAAGGAAGAAGACTCGCGGTTGGGGGATTTCATTGAAGCCGATGGGGAGATGCCCGAAGACGAAGTTTCTAAAAATCTGCTACGGGAAGATTTAGAAAACGTCCTGGATACCCTCAGTCCTCGCGAGCGGGATGTTCTGCGGCTGCGCTACGGGTTAGATGACGGACGCATGAAAACCTTGGAAGAAATTGGGCAAATTTTTAACGTGACGCGGGAACGCATCCGTCAAATCGAAGCTAAAGCCCTGCGTAAACTGCGCCATCCTAACCGTAACAGCATTCTTAAAGAGTACATTCGCTAAGGCTAGCTTGCTCCTGCCGTTTAAGGATTGCGGCGGTTCGGGGAACGGGATAGATTCCTCAAAAGCATTGGGGCATGGGTTGACCGTGCCCTTCTTTACATGGCGATCGGGGGGGATTTTTGAGGGAAAAAGCTGGGCTGTTTGATAAACAACCCAGGGTAATCGAGAGATTGACAGAGGTTTCGGTCGGAGATCAAACTCTAAGGGATTTACATTAAACCCCAGAAATGGAGGACGCCCTTACTAGAGATGAGTTCGATGATCAAGGCAGCAGCAAAACCAATCATAGCCAGGCGGCCATTCCAGATCTCGGCTTGGGGGGTAAAGCCGAACTTGATGTCGTTACGATTGTCTTCCATGATGTCCTCGCTTTTGTTAACTTTTGTAAAATTGCTTTGTTAATTAATGTAAGCGATAGTGGCGGGATTAGCAAGTCTTTTGTAAGAAATATTTTGAGGATTGGGGAGAGACCGGGTGCGAAGGGTCGCGTCGGGGCTGGCCGAGTTTGACAGAACCGAGGAATTTGGCGAGGAATTTGGCGATCGCCCCCCTTGTTGCGGAAATTATGCGGGTGACTCGGCGGAATTTGTGAGAAGAAGGCCGCTGGCTCAAACAACAGTGGGAGAAGTATCGCGATGTGGCTAACAAAGATTTAATCGCTGTGGCGGGGACAGTGTTGGCGGCGATCGGGGTCATTGAGGGTGCTGCCTTTCAAGACCAATTTAGGATGAGATTTGGGCTGGCTCCGACTTTACCAGCAGCCAGCCAACAACCGCTAACAACAGGCCAGCGCCGAGAAATCCCAGGTCAAAGGCTAACTGTGAGCTTCCCGCTTTAACATGATGAATAGCGAGGAGATGGTGGTTGATAATTCCCTCAATCAGGTTAAATAATCCGGCACCAAGGATGAGCGATCCCAGGAAAGTCCGGGTGGATAAGCTCCTGTTTTCCTGGCGACAAGCCTGCCAGAGTAGAAAAATTCCCAGTAGTGTTAATCCCCAATTCAAAAGGTGAAACAGTCCATCTCCTAGGGTATTCACTTCCAGTCCAGCAAGGGTCATATCGGTTTCGACGCTACTAAACAGGTGATGCCACTGCAACAGTTGATGGAAGACAATCCCATCAAAAAATCCCCCTTGTCCTAATCCCAAAATCACGCCCGCAACAATTAAGGGCCGGCGATTAGGCTCAGTTTCAGTTTGATGCTTTTCCTGAAGAGTCATTGTTTGATAACCACAGGCAATTAGCCTTGGGTGGAGAGCATTATCATTTTCTCCAACGGTTATTGGGGATTTAATCAAGCTAGAGACTTATTCAGCTACTCAAGCGCTCTATCTAGGACGCCGCAGTAATATTCACTGTCTAGTTATAAACCCCCAATCTCCCTACTTTAGTGAATCCCTGCTCTAGAATAGGGTCGCCCAAATGGGGGACGCAGCAGCAGGAGGTAGGGCGCTGGGACTAGCCTTAAAGTTTAGAGGTGTAGCCTTGCTGAACAAAAAGGAGGCCCCAACGATGTGCCGACCCAAAATCCTGGAAACTATTGTCACGGCCGCGATCGCAACGGCCAGTATTGCCTGGTTTAGCTCTCAAATTCTTCCTATAGAAACCCTAGGAGGAGCCTGGTCATCTATGAATGTCCTGAACCCAGAAAATATCCCGGTTTCCCAAATCTAGTCTTAAATCCGGCCTGGTGATTAAAAGCTGAGGTTAACTTTTTTTAATTGGCGTTGCTAAATAGAGGTATGTAGGAAAGCGCGTTTTCCATTTCGCCCAATCGGAACGCTGTTCTATCAAAGACGGGTGGGTTGGTGCTAGAAACAACGCTGGAAACTATTTATCGGTGAGGGTTTCACGGAAATTGCCCTCTGCTATAATCGCGATCCGGAGAAACCGTTAACAACCTAAGCATCAAACCCAGGCTGCGAGAGAGATTTAAAGGCTCGAACCATCAACAGCGATCCAAAAGTGATAGAAAAGCGTTATTGTTTTCAAAGCTAAAAACCAGAAATGGCCTTACAGAAGTTGTTTGGAGTTCTTCTGAGCCAAGCTCTTCAGCGAACAAACGAATGCTGCATGTTAAGGCGTTTCGCTCTCCCACAGAGGCAGAATCAAGACCAACTGAAAGCGCGTTAAGTTCACTCTCTTCCTACAGAGAATCAATTTTTGGCAAGTCGTATAAATACATAGCAATTTACCTGCGATCGCAAGAACTAAATGTAGTTTTACTGCCAAGCTCGCCCAACCTCGATCAACTAAGGTGATATCCCTTACTAGTTCTACTATCTTTTGTTTAGGTGTATCTTTCCTTTTTTACGGTTCAATTTGCTTTGTGTTTGATGTATATCCCTGTTAAAAACAATTAAAGGAGAGAATCGAGCAACCGGGCGAACCGTCGAGATTCTCTCGGTCAGGTTGAGCATTTGTCCTAGAATACAAAGTTGATTTTCAAGGGAAAAATATCGTGTCGATCGCGAATCCTGCTACTGCCTACTGGCATGCCCTCCTGCAACAGCAACGGGCGATCGCCGTCATTCGTTCGCCCGATCTAGATTTAGGGCTAGCCATGGCCCGCGCGATCGCCACAGGAGGCATTCGCCTCATTGAAATCGCCTGGAATAGCCACCAACCGACCCACCTAGTCGAGCAACTACGAGCAGAATTACCAAATTGTTACATTGGCGCGGGGACAATTTTGACCCCCCAACACCTGGACGGGGCGATCGCGGCCGGTTCTCAGTTTTTATTTAGTCCCCACACCAGCCCGGTTCTGATTGCCAAAGCGATCGCCGCCGCCGTGCCCATGATTCCCGGCGCACTGACCCCTACGGAAATTGTGACGGCCTGGCAAGGGGGAGCTAGTTGCGTCAAAGTTTTTCCCGTTCAAGCCGTCGGCGGCCCAAATTATATTAAGAGCCTGCAAGGCCCCCTGGGTTCGATTCCGCTGATTCCCACGGGCGGCGTCACCCTGGAGAATGCTTCCCAGTTTCTGGCCGCCGGGGCGATCGCCGTGGGCCTGT
>JAAUTE010000176.1 GCA_012031815.1 Chloroflexaceae bacterium | reverse complement strand
CCCGCAACCCCAGTTGTTCCGCCCGGCCGCAGCCAGTTCAATCACCCCATCGATTCTCGGTCGGGGCCGTAGGAAGGACAGGGGAGCTTGGTACAGGGAGGCACGTTGCTAGCAATAAACAGGACGCTGTCGTCACGCAAAAATACTATGTCCAGGGAAATTTTGACATTATACATCCAAAAGCGGGCAAAACGAGGGGGCGAGAAGGGAAACAACATGCCCCGATTGGGCGGCAGGGCGTCGCGGAACATCAATCCCATCGCCTGCTGTTCGGACGTTTTGGCAATTTCTAGCTCAATGGTCTCATTGGCGATCGCGACTTTGGCTTGGATCGGCAGCACTTGTCCGGTGGGAGAATTGGATTGGGGTTCCTGGGCAAGGGAGTCAGGGGCAGGGTCAGCGGCGGTCAGGGAACAGCCCATCAGGGTGATGGCTAAAATCAGCAGCCAACTCAGGGGTTTGGTCATGGCAGCAAGGGATTTTTTTCGGGAAAACGGGAAGCCGTTGCCATTGTAGCGACTCGGTGGCAGCCCCTAGGATTCCCGCAATACGTAGCCCACACCCCGCACGGTATGGATCAAGCGTTTTTGACCGTCAGATTCGATTTTGAGGCGCAAGTAGCGAATATAAACCTCAATGACGTTGGATTCACCCCGAAAATCGTAGCCCCAAACATTTTCTAAAATTTGCTCCCTGGTTAGGACTTCCTGGGGATGGGACATTAAATATTTGAGCAGTTCAAATTCCTTCATGGTTAGCTCAATGGCGTGACCGTGGCGAAACACGCGGCGACTCGGCAAATCCAAGACCAATTCGCCAAAACGAAGTTGTTCCGACGCTTCTTCGGCGGGTTGGAGGTAAAAGCGAACCAGCCGCAAAAGGTTTCAGACCGATAGGGTTTCAACAAATAGTCGTCCGCTCCCGCTTCCAGACAGGCGATGCGCTGTTCGACGGTCTCTTTGTCGACGAGCAGCAAAATCGGCAGGCGCTGGCCCTGCTGGCGCAATTGGTGGCAAAAATCTAGTCCCGCCTGCCCCGCGATCGCGCCATCAATCACGATGAGAGCGGGCTGGGTTTCCTCGATCTGGGCAGTGGCCTGGCTCAGTTCAGCGGCAGAGCAGGCCCCATAGCCAGCGTCTTTGAGATCGAGAACCGCTTGGTGGGTTGCCGCTTCGTCGGTTTTGACCAATAAGATGTTAGCCGTTGCGTTGGAGATGACTGCAACCATGAAACCTGTCCGCTTGTGAGTATTAATGCCTAGTTCATTATAGCCAGGAATTTATGGCTGGACATGTTACAAACTATTTTTCTCCCTGATGCTGATGCCAGTGGGGTTCGCGGCTGCTCCGGCTCAATTTCTACCCTGACTGCTAAACATAGTATCCATTTCTGACTCATCTCATCATTGGGCAGACGCTTAAAAAAGAAACCCTAAACCCGTAAAACTTGGGGGCGGCTCAAATCTAAAACCCCCTTTATTTTAGTACTAAAGTATTGATTCGGAAGAGGATTTAAGGGAGGATGGGAGGGGCGAGAATCTCTGCTGGTTTGTGTCGGACAGGCGTGCCAGCTCTGGTGGGGTCTCCGGCTTATCTAGCGCAGCCTTGACTCAATTGCCCCCAGATATAGTATCATTTAAGCGAAGCCAACCGTGGCTGGAAGCGTATCGATCAGTTTGAGCCTTCCCTATCGATCGAAAAAACCTTTATTTGTCACCCTATATCTATAGCGCGGTTCCAGCAATAGCTTTGCTTGATTACGCTATAAAGGGTAGGTGTCGAAAGTATTGTTGATTAAGTGAATTGAGTTAGCGGCCCTCGTTTTTTACCCCAAGGATTATGCAACAGACCCTCTCCACTCCCCTCGCTCTTGCTGGGACATCAACCATGAGCCGATCGCGTCAGGTGCTCGAACACCGAGCTGCTAGGATTCAGGTGATTCGCCGGGATGGTTCCCGCACACCTCTGGATATTACAAAGATTCGTCGCGTGGTTGACTGGGCTTGCGCGGGCAAGGATGTCAATTCGATCATGCTGGAGGCGGGACTGACGACGCGGTTGCGGGATGGGGTGACCACGCGGGAAATTCAGGACAATTTAATCAATTGCGCCCTGGAGATGTGCAGTCCCTCAGAACCGGACTGGCGGTATGTGGCGGGTCGCTTACATATTTGGAGTTTGTGGAAGGATATTTTGGTGAGCCGGGGCTATCGCTACGGGGATTATTTGCGGACGGTTCATCAAAAGGTGGAAATCAACCAGTACGATCGCCGACTTTTGGTTTACAGCGATGGGGAGTTGGAGGAAGCGGGAACCTGGATCGATCCGGATTGGGATATTGAATACGACTATGCGGGAGCGGTGCTGCTGACCAACCGCTACTTGTTGGCGGAGGAATTGCCCCAGGAAGCCTTTTTAACCTGTGCGCTGCTGCTAGCTTCTACCGACGCCCCCGATTCGCCGCCTGGAACTGGCCCGCAAATTCTATGAGGCGATCGCGAGCCGGAAGATTTCCCTGGCGACCCCGATTCTGGCGAATCTGCGGACGACGGTGGGGTCTTTGACGAGCTGTTTTATTACTTCTATTGACGACAATCTAGAGAGTATTTTCAGTGAAATTACCAACACAGCTCGGATTTCCAAAAATGGCGGCGGCTGTGGCGTCAATGTTTCCCGCATCCGGGCCACGGGCAGTTGGGTAATGGGCAAGCGCAATGCTTCCGGGGGCGTCATTCCCTGGATTAAATTGCTCAACGATACGCGATCGCGGTCAATCAGGGGGGCCGCCGGGCGGGGGCGGTGACGGTGAGTCTGGATATCTGGCATTTGGATGTGCCGGAATTCCTGGAAATGCAGGCTGAAAATGGCGACCAGCGCCGGAAAGCCTATGATATCTTCCCTCAGCTTGTGGTGGCCGATGAATTTATGCGTCGGGTTTTGGATCGCCGTTCCTGGACGCTGGTTGACCCCTATGAGGTGCGGGTCAAGTTGGGCATTGAGCTAGCAGAACTGTGGGGGGAAAACTTTGAGCAGGCCTACGCCAAGGTCGAAGATTGGGCCGAAAAAGGCGAATTGGAGCTGGTTAAGCGCGTTAATGCCCGCGATCTGTTTAAAACCATTATGCGATCGCAGGTGGAGACCGGGATGCCCTACCTGTGGTTTAAGGATACGGTCAACCGAGCCAATCCCAACCAGCACGACGGCTATATTCCCGGCGGCAACCTCTGTCAGGAAAGCTGGAGCAATGTGGCTCCGGGAAAGCTCGCCCACTGCTGCAACCTGAATTCCTTGAACTTGGCCAACTTGGAAGTCGAAGAATTACCGGAAATTTGTGCCCTGGCGGTGCGGATGCTCGATAATACCATCGAACTGACCCAGGCTCCCTTCCAGGCGGCCGGAGACCATAACCAGCGCTATCGTACCATTGGCGTGGGCTGTATGGGATTAGCAGACTGGTTGGCGAAAAGACGCTTATCTTACGGACATTTAAGCGAAATTAGCAATTTATTTGAAGACATTGGCTATTATTGTACCCAGGCTTCAATGGAGCTAGCCAAAGAGCGGGGAGCCTATGCAGCCTTTGCGGGGAGTGAGTGGAGCCAGGGAAAACTGATCGGGGCTAAACCCCAGACCTGGTTTTTAGAAAATGCTGCCTGTCCGGAACGCTGGCAGCAGCTAGCCGCAGACATTCAGCAATATGGCATTCGTAACTCTCACATTACCGCGATCGCGCCCAATACCTCATCGTCCCTGGTGCAGGGTGTACTGCCAGTGTTTTGCCGGTTTATAGCCGTTTTTTCTACGATAAGTGGGCTAAAGGCACGGTTCCCATTGCGCCACCCTTTATCAGCGAAGGTTTGTGGTTTTACCAGGAAAATAAGACTCTCCTGCAAGACAAAGTTGTAGAAGCCGTTGCCGCGATGCAGCAGTGGATTGACACCGGAATCTCAATGGAGCTGATTTTTAACTTAAATCAGGGGGTTTATTTCCCCGAAGAACCGGAACGCGCCCTCAACGCCAGAGACATCTTTGCAACCTTAATTAAGGCATGGGGAGCGGGCTGCAAGGCCGTTTATTATATCCGTACCGTCCAGAAAGACACCTTCAAGGAAGCCGACAACTGTTCTTCCTGCGCCAACTAACGGGTCTGCGTTAAGTTGAAAACATCCCCCCTAATTTCTGAGTGCTGAAGTTGGACTTAAAATCTATGGTTGCAACGCCGCTAAAACTGCCGCAAAACATGCCCTTCAATCCGATTTTTAATCCTGAGGGGGACGATCGCATCGAAACTCGATCGATCTGGTTTGGCAATACCACTAACCTGATGCAGCTCAATGACGTACGCTACGACTGGGCCGTAGGTTTGTACATGCAAATGCGGGAGAATTTCTGGATTCCCCAGAAGTTGGACATTACCCAGGATGTTACCGACTACTGGAACCTGACACCAGAAGAGCGCTACGCTTTCGATGGTATTCTCTCCTATTTGACCTTTTTAGATTCGGTGCAAACCTGCAATATTCCTCACCTGAAGAGTAGTGTAACGGCACCGGAAATTGCTCTGTGTATGGCCGAGCAGATTTCTCAGGAGGGGATGCACAACCAGAGCTACCAATACATGATCGAGACGATTATTCCGCCGGAGCGCCGCAGCGAGGTCTATGATTTTTGGCGCACTGATAAGGTTCTTAAAAATCGCTGTCAGTTTATTGCGGGCCTGTACCAACAATACATCGACAATCCAACGCCGGAGAATTACTTTACTTCCTTGATGGCGGACTATCTCCTGGAAGGGCTGTATTTCTACAACGGCTTTATTTATTTCTACAATTTAGCGTCTCGGATGTTGATGCCGGGGTCGGCAGACATTTTCAAGATGATCAATCGGGATGAGTTGAGCCACGTCCGCCTCTATCAAAAACTGATCCCAGAGGCGATCGCCACCTTTCCCCATTCGGTGGATCGGATTTATGAAATGTTTGCGACGGCGGTGGAGCATGAGTGCCGCTGGACGAACCATATCGTTGGGAATAATATTTTGGGTATCACTGACGCCAGTACGGAGCAGTACACAAAATATTTGGCTAATACTCGGCTGCGGGCGATCGGCTTAAAAGATCTGTATCCTGATGAGAAACATCAAAAAAGTCCTTACAAACACTTGGAGCGTTTTTCTGACACCAAGAAAGAAGCGCATACCAAAGCCAACTTTTTTGAGGCAAGCGTGACTAGCTACGTCATGTCTTCCGGGGTCAGTGGCTGGGATGAGATTTAGAGTTGCCAGGATTGCATCTGTCTAAGCAAATAGTCTTTGAGTGGGGTGAGGCGCAGCTTTGCTCCTTTTTTATGTGTCTCTAGGTTGGAGACTTTTGGAGATAAAGTTAGTACAATCCAGACTTGTTTATCGTCAATAAAACTCGACTGAAAGGCTGAGGAACAAAGCTTAACACGAAATCCTTTCTGTCATTGGCTAGATGAGAAAAACAGGATTAACTTACTAGCCTAGGAGGTGAAGAGTTACGAATCTAAAGGATATTTTACGATGGCTTTGACAAGAATTGCCGACTACTATCCCGATTATAAAGATAGGGTCTTTGGCGGCGAAGACGTTATTGGCTATAGCGTTTATAACGATATGGATGAAAAAATTGGGGACGTTCGCGATATTCTTCTCGATGAAGAAGGACGTTTCCGTTATTTCGTCATTGACACTGGTTTCTGGATCTTTGGCAAACAGGTTATGCTGCCCGTAGGTCGCACGCGCATGGATTTTGGACGCAACCGCGTTTATGCGATCGGTTTAACTCGCCAGCAGGTTGAGAGTTTGCCGGAATATCGTCACGAGGACAGAATGGACTTCGATCGCGAAGAGCAGGTGCGGAATGTCTATCGTCCTGGATTAGGCGGTGTTGGTTCGGCGGCGACGGGTAAAGCAGCGGCAGTAGAGGCAACCGCTCCCGTTGAGCGGGCTACTCCTCGTGCAGCCTATTCGCGGGAAGATTACCACTATGATCGCGAGCCGGAACTGTACGCAATGAATGAGCAAGATCACCAGAGCTTGAAACTTTACCAAGAGCGCCTGATTGCCAATAAAAAACCGCGTTAAAACCGGTGAAGTTGCAGTTAGCAAGCATGTAGAGACTCAAACGGCTCAAGTTGCGGTTCCCATCGAAAAAGAGCGGGTAATTATTGAGCGCAAAGATGTCACCGAGCGCACTGCGGTGACGCCGGGCGAAGCGCGTTTTGAGTCGGGTGAAGTGGCTCGCATGGAAGTGTATGAAGAGTTCGCTAACGTTCAGAAAGAAACGTTTGTCCGGGAAGAAGTCAGCGTTCGCAAAGAAGTCGAGCATGACACCGTTCAAGCAGAAGAGCAAATCCGCCGTGAAGAGTTAGACATCGACGTTGAAGGCAAACCAAATGTCAATCGTGGTGTTAACGATCGCGATATAAACCGGGGCGTAGATCGCGTATAGAATTGGCGATCGCAAATTAGCTTAGGGGTGCGTTATTGAAATTTAGCGCACCTTTAACCATCTTTTTTTACCTTACCTTTAAGTTGAAACGATTATGCTGACAAATTCCAACGAAGAAACGTTTAGCGATGCCGTTCCAGGGGAAATGATGCGACCCGCGATTGAGGCGGAGATTCCAGAGGCATTGCGGGTTCGTTTACTAGAAGAACGATTAGTGGTGGATAAACAGCGACGCAAGATTGGAGAGGTTGTTATCCGCAAAGAAGTAGAAACGCGGATGGTACAGATTCCTGTCCGTAGTGAAAAACTTATCGTCGAACAAATTGGCGATCTGCACACGGAGCGGCTAGCAGAGATTCCCTTAAGTGAAGAAACCGTTACGGGCACTCAGGGGCAAAATGAGGGAGTGCGTCAGGAATTCGCATCGGTAGATGAGGCACGACGATTTCTAGAAGGCATTGCCCAGGAATCGCCCGTTAAATATTGGCGAGTCCGAATTGCTCTCATTGAAGAAGACCAACTTTAATCTCAGAATAGCTTGTTTAGAAAAGGCAATTAGTTCGCCACAAGGTTCATAACTTATAAAATAAGCCAACGTTTTCTCAGGAATTTTCCCTTAAAAATTAAGGCCAACAGCATCTTTGCTGCGGCGATCGCCTGGCGTACCTGCTCAAAACCCGTCCCGCCGTAGCTATTGCGGGCTGCCACCACCTGCCGGGGCGCGATCGCGAGGGGGTAGGTAGGAATTTGGCAATAACCCCAGCATTGCACCAATTAAAGGGAACACCTGACAAAATGGTCGGCAGACCTGAATCTATCTCTATTCGCTGTCGTGCTGGTGCTTAGGAAGAGCGTAGCTGAGTCATCCAGGCGGGGAGTCAACTTTGATACAATACAGTCCAGGTAACAAGCACAGAGATTTTTAGGAGAGGCAGAGAGATGCCAATAGGGGAAAGATACATTACTGATCAAGACGGAAATCGTCTGGGCGTACTGCTAGGAATCGACGAGTATCAAAATCTGCTAGATCAATTAGAGGAACTAGATGCTATCAGAGATTACGATGCTGCCCAACAATCTGATGATGAAGCAATCTCTTTCGAGCTTGCTATTTTAGAAATTGAAAGTCAGCGCGAATGAGTTATCAGATTAAGATTCTGCGTCAAGCCCAGAAGTTTCTGGGGAGCTTATACGACAAAGATTACGAAAGAATTAAAGAATCTATCCAAAGGCTGTCTGACGAACCAAGACCTGCTGGTTGTTTAAAGCTATCTGGGCGGGAAGGATGGCGGATACGCATTGGCAACTACCGAGTTATTTATGAGATAGAGGAGCGCGAAAAAATTGTAACGATATTGGCGATCGCCCACCGCAGAGATGCCTACCGTTGAGACCTAATGCTAATTTAAATAAAAAAGCTATATTAAATCTTACATTTAAGTAGTTTCACTCAATTAAAGGTAAAACGCAGATCGCCAGAACGCCTACTGAGCAACGGTTATAGAAAACTAACTGTTGGCTGAACATAAGTTGACTTACTTACTGGATCTAAATTTTTTTAATCTTTGTTTCTTCCCAATTTTTAAAGCGTGAAACAATGAGATACGATATTGTCAAGTAATTCTAAACCAACAGCGTCTTTGCTGCGGCGATCGCCTGGCGTACCTGCTCAAAACCCGTCCCGCCGTAGCTATTGCGGGCTGCCACCACCTGTCGGGGCGCGATCGCCTCGTAGATATCTTCTGCAAAGGCCGGATGCAACTGCTGCCACTCATCCAGGGTTAAATCCTTGAGGAGTTTACCTGCGGCCAAACTGGTTTTGACGGCGCGACCCACCAAATTGTAAGCTTCTCGGAATGGAACGCCCCGTGCTGCCAGATAATCCGCCACATCCGTCGCGTTGGAAAAATCTTCCGCCACCGCCGCCGCCAGCCGCTCCCTGCGAAACCCTAACCCTTCCCCCAGCAAAATCGTCATCGCCTCCAGACAAGCTGTACGGTCTTCACACTGTCGAAGAGTGCCTCTTT
>JAAUTE010000175.1 GCA_012031815.1 Chloroflexaceae bacterium | reverse complement strand
CTTTGTCCGGTGGAGGCTTCGCGATCGCAATAGACAGGAGACGCCTGGATAGCTGCCAGGGTAAATTTGGGAAACGGGGGCATAACCTGATTACATAGGGCGTTAAACGCCAGATTGGTTATTGTTCGTAATCTAGTAAAACCTGTACCCAATGGGGCGGGCGGGGAATGGGATTACCCAAGCGATCGAGCATCAGCAGTGCAACTAAGTGCACCGCAAACAGATAAATCAAATTATTCAAAATTACCAGGAAAATCGCTACAGATTCGATTAACCAGCGGCTCGGCGGTTCCAGCCACCCGAAGCGAGCCAAAACAAATTCTAGTAGCTCCGTCGTTTGATTAATCGTGTAAAGCCAGAGGTCTTCGCCCAAAAATATCGAGAATAACCAAAAGCGAAAGAAAAATCCCAGTGTTCCCAAAATTGTCCCGATGGCGATCGCTACTTCCCAACGCCCCCGACGCTGCCAGAGCCAGCCCAACTGAATGCCCATCAAAGCATAGGGAATCACAAAAATAATGCTGCGAGTCGGCCCCATTAGCACCGTTAAGAGCAACCCAGAAACCACCGCTGCCATCCAGGCTGCCCGACCGCCACGGCGCAGGTACACTAGGGCGATCGGCAGGGGAAAAAATAGCCGCAATAGGGGGCCAGCGGGGAAAATAATAGTTAATTAGCCAAATTAAACTGGCAGTGCTAGCAAGAAAGGCTGTTTCTACCGTTATCAAGGTCTGAAGCTGTTTTTCTAGTCGGGGAACTAGTAAGCTTGGGACGGACGGGGATAGGGGAGCATCATCGAGATCGACCCAGTTAACGGTGTCGCCGAGGTGATCGTCTGTGGTTGGCGGCTGATGGGGATTGGGCAACGACATAAAAGTTTATCGGCTATTTAGTACTCGATCTAGGCTACTGAAACGATGCCCCGGCTGACAGCTTTTTTAGCGCCTGTTAAACTTAAGACAATGGCCGCTTTAAAATCTCAGAAAATAACTGGCGATCGCTAAAACCAACCAAAGGATTCGTCAGCCAATCGCCCCATTGAACATATAAGGTTTTCGTCTGTCGGCGGTAAATGGTGCTTGCATGAACTTCATAGGTATTTAAGCCGGAGAGCCAGCGGGTGCGACCGCGAGGATCGACGATGCCAGAATAACCGGTATTGGTTGCCCGCACGGCCCAGCGATCGCTTTCAATGGCTCGCATGACGTCCAGGGCGTGGTGCTGAGCTGGCATGGCAGGACTATAGTGAGCGTTATTGGAGGCGGTGAGGATAAATTCAGCTCCCAGGGCAGTTTGACGACGAAAATGTTCGGGAAAGGCAGAATCATAGCAAATGCCGACAATGGCTAACCCCAAGGGCGTCTGGAATTGTTGTGTAGGGGAACCAGCAAGCTGCTGTGCTTCCAGGGGCGAGAGACGGGAAATTAAACCGCCAAGCCACTGCTGTAAGGGAATGTATTCGCCCAGGGGAACTAAATTTACTTTGTCGTAGCGGCTCACGTATCCAGCTCCCGTAATGGTCAATAAACTGTTGGTATAACCGGGCGATCGCTCCCCAAATGTCCCAACCCAGACAGGAATTTTGTGGGTTTCAATGGCGGTGATTAAAGAAGTTTGCCAGAGGTCACTTTCAAAAATCGGAAGTGCGCCTTCGGGGGTTAAAACGGCATCAACCTCTTGCTTAACCAGGGTTTCATAGCCGTTGGTGTAGTTGGCTAGTGCCCTTCTAATTCCAGTTTCGTAAAGTTTAATGGTATTGGGAATATTGCCTTGAATAATGCCGATTTTTAAGGCTGCGGCTGAGGGGGTTTCTAAGGGTTGATTGTAGAGTTGCCAGCCGATTCCATGCAAGCTTAAAACAACAACAATCGGTAGCAAAATTAATAAGGCTCGGTGGCGATCGCTAATTTTTTCGACTCTGATTAGGGCTTCGGCGATTAAGCCATTAACAGCTAGGATAGCGGCAACAACGGTTTGAGGGCCAGAGAGCTGATTTAATTGTAAAATAGCTAAGTTATGGGGGCTTTGGGTAAAGCTCAAAGGATTCCAGTAAAGTGGCCCGGCACTCCACAGCGTTTCTAAAGCACACCATAGAGCGATACCGATAACAATCCGGTGAACCAGCAGCGGAATTCTGTACGTTTTCTGAAGTTTGCCTGCTAGTAAATAAAATCCTCCCGACCAAAGCGCTACTAAAACCGCTCCCCACAGGGTAATAAACACCCAGCAAAATATTGCGATCGCCAAACTCGCTAGCCAGGGAACTCCCAACCAGGTCATGGGATGAATGCCCGTAATCCAAAATAGCGCTAAACCATAATATCCCCAGCCCCAAATTAACCCTAAACCTGATTTTTAAAAAGCGTTGACGGCGTGCGATCGCAAAGTAATAACCACAGGGGAACGAGGGCAATCCAAGCTAAGGGCCACAGAGAAAAGGGTGCCGTTGCTAATCCCATCGCCATGCCACTGATTAAAGCGAGCAGGATTTTTTGAGCAGATTTAGGGACAGTGGCGGAAAATTGCATGGCAAGTTGACAAGGGGAAGCAAACCATTTTACCGCTGCTATTTTCTCGGTGCGTTCTTGTTCATAATGAGTTTAGCAAAAGATTTAACTGTAGCAAGGTGCGAGGGTGAAATATGCCAGCTAATCAACGCCTGATTTTGCCAAAAATGGGTTGCGGGACTTGGGCTTGGGGCAATCGGTTGCTGTGGGGCTATGAGGAAAGGATGGATGAAGAACTGCGGGCGGTTTTTAACCATTGTGCGAGTCAAGGAGCGTCTTTGTTTGATACGGGAGATTCCTACGGAACGGGGCGTTTAAACGGGCGCAGCGAGCAATTGTTGGGTCAATTTCTTCAGGACTATGGCGGGCCGGAGGGGGACAAAATTTGCTTGGCGACGAAGTTGGCGGCTTATCCTTGGCGGTTGACGCGGCAATCGATGATTCGAGCGGCCCAGGTTTCGGCTGGACGTTTAGGGCGTATTGATTTGGTGCAGATGCATTGGTCTACGGCGAATTACGCTCCCTGGCAGGAAGGGGCGTTGTTAGATGGCATTGCTAGCCTTTATGAACAGGGCGCGGTTAAGGCAGTGGGATTGTCGAATTATGGCCCGAAGCGACTCCAGTGGGTTCATAAAAAGTTTGCTGAGCGGGGTGTGGCGATCGCAACTTTGCAGGTGCAGTATTCGCTATTGTCTACCTATCCGGTGACGGAATTGGGGTTGAAAGATTTATGCGATGAGTTAGGGATTCAATTGATTGCCTATAGTCCCTTGGGGTTGGGATTATTAACTGGCAAATATCAAGAACAAGGGCCGCTGCCAGGGGGATTCGCGGATTTCTGTTTAAGCGACTGCTGCCGGGGATGCGATCGCTGTTGGATTGTTTGCAAGAAGTGGCGCGATCGGTGCAGAAAACGCCTTCACAAGTGGCGCTGAATTGGTGTATTTGCAAGGGGACGATTCCGATTCCGGGGGCGAAAACCCTACAACAAGCCGAGGAAAATACGGGGGCTTTAGGTTGGTCTCTAGATTCGGGGCAAGTTGAGGCATTGGATCGCGCGGCCACTAATTGCGATCGCAAAATGGTGCAAAATATTTTTCAAACCCGATGAGAGAATTATGGTTCAAACATAATCTGCGCCGTTAGGGAGAAATTGAGAATCGAGGATTTGTTCGAGAGTGTAGGGACAGGTTTCGGGAAAGATTTCCTCGCCTAATTGGGTTTCCTGGAGGGCGAGGGTTAAGGCGAGTTCGTCTGCGATCGCCAAAGCTTCGCTGAGATAAGATTTGAGGCTAGGACTGTCGGACAGGAGGAGGTTAATTTGAAGGCGCTGTTCTCGAATGGTGCTTAACCAACTGTTGCTACGGTTTGTGGGTTGGAATTGCCATTTCAGGAGGTGAGCGAGGAGAATTCCCAAGCGGTTTCTTAATTCTTGCCGTTCTTTTCTGCCCAAGCTTTCAATCTCCTCAATGAGATTAGTCCGGTCAAGTTCCTGCCATTTTTCGGCTTGCAGGAGTTCAATCTGTTGTTGTATCCAGGCATAAAAATCGGTTTCGTAAAGAGAATTAATAGACATTTTCACTCACCTGAAGGTTTTCGCAATGATGCCTTGCAGTTACAGTTAACGTGGCTCATCGGTCGGTCGGCGATCGCAAGATTCTGGTTCTGTGTCGGGGTTTTGAGCGGGAGTTGCTTCAATTCTCTGCCGATTTTCCGTAGTAGATGGAATATAGGAAGACCGATTTATCAAAGCTTCAATGACTTTTTCATCAATCAGGGTCGAAATGTAGGCATCGATTGAAACGTTATTATCTTCGGCAAAAATCTCTAAACATCTGTATAAATAATCAGGCAGCTCAATGGTTAATTGGACGGTTTTGTTCTCCATGTTAATACCCTAATGCCCTCCAGATATGTATGATTGTAGAGATGCCTTGGGCTTGTGGATGCCAGGACATCTTACTCATGAACAGTTCCATCTGGCATGATAGCACCTGTCAGGTTAGCTTGTTGTAAGTTTGCCCTTAAGTCTGCCTATGCTTAGGTTTAATGGTGCTTGTTATAGTTGAATCAGAAAGTTTATGACTTGCTATGAATAAAATACCTTGAGCGAAATTGAACAGGCTGTCAGACAGCTATCGCCTGAAGAAATTTCTGCTTTCCGAGCTTGGTTTGCAGCGTTTGATGCAGAGTTATGGGATCGGCAATTTGAGGCGGATGTCGCAGCCGGTCACCTGGATACCCTTGCTGAAAAAGCGTTGCAACATTTGCAGGAAGGGAACTGTACCGATCTGTGAAACACTAATTCGTTGCTGAAAAAAGAGATCATGAAACAATTTGGTTTTGGATTGGTTCACACGCCGAATATGACAAACTTTTGGGGTAGTGATGCTGAGTAAATTACTCATGATGAGTTGAGTTTGTCTGACTGTGCCAAAAAGGCATATTGCTGTAAGACCTCTGGTTTCAGGGATTGCCTTTCTTTAGGTTGCCCAATATTTCGGGGGATTCTGCGATCGCCATACAAAAATGACGCAACGACGCTCCGGGATCGCTCAACGACGCTCCGGGATCGTTCAACGACAGGCCGGGATGACTCAACGGCTGCGGTAGAGCGTTAGTCACTTTCAATTATCCTTGCCCTCCCGCCCATCTCCATCGCAAAACAGTCCCCAAAAAATAAGGGAAGTCTAGCCACCGACTCTAGACCTCCCCCTTACTGTTAAAAAGGCTCTTTTTATAGGCGATCGCTACTTGCGAGCATAATCATCTTGGAAGCGAATAATATCATCTTCACCCAAGTACTCGCCGTTTTGAACCTCAATCAGTACCAGCTTGATGACGCCAGGATTCTCTAAACGGTGAGATGTGCATTGGGGAACATAAGTGGATTGGTTACTAGCTAAAATCATTTCGCGATCGCCGCAGACAACCCTTGCCGTCCCGGAAACTACGATCCAGTGTTCGCTGCGGTGGTGGTGCATCTGCAAGCTGAGGCGGTGACCAGGGTTAACCTCAATGCGCTTGATTTTATAACCAGGCCCCTCTTCCAACGTGGTAAAAGACCCCCAAGGACGCATCTCAGTGGCAGGAACATCGGCTGACGGAGTGCCGCATCCAAAGACGCCACCTGGGTTTGTACCGCTTCTTTGACTTGAACCATACCTGTCTCCTGACTTAGATTAACTAAACTAAACACAATTCTAGTCAAACCTAACAGATGATCTCAGATCTGACCAGACTGTTTTGTATCAAAGGACGCCAGCCTTCTATTCTCTCTATTATTCCCGCTGCAATTATTTTTTGCTCTCCCATCCCAGAACCCTAAACAATACTGTTACTTCAACCCTGCCTTCATCTCTCCCTAGCAAGAGGCGATCGCTATCTTATGCAAAACTTGATGTTAAGTAGGCGGGCACAATTAATCCAACAAACCTTTCCCCCGACCCCTCTCCTACAAGGCGAGGGGAGAAATGGACAAACCGGTTATTTGTGAACTTAATTGTGTTTAACTTCTTAAAAAACAAGCGGCAAATAAAAGACCATCTTTAATATCTAGGCTTACCAACCAGGATTTTGGGGTCAGTCACGCTCCGATTGAGACGTTCTTGATGAGTCATTGGGCAGCAAGGTTTACTCATGAAACTACGACCATCATCCCCAATCGCCCTTTCTCCTAACTAATTTCTTAGAAAAATTCCCAGACCATTGTGAACGCGAGCGGCTGTAGACCCAGGGCGATCGATGAGTTGCCCACCCAAATACAAGGAAGTAGAGCTGCCCCCATCCAAATTCAGCGCGTCCACGGCTCCCAACTGCTGCATTATCCGCGCCATTTCTGCTAAAGTTGCCCCCTTGCCGATCGCCGAAACATGGGCCGCTACCACAATCACCGTTCCCGCTTCTGTGGTGGCGATCGCGCTGCGAGGGGCCGCTTGACGGTTGAAGGCATCGCTAAATTTTTCGGCGATGGCATTGAGGACGATTTGGCGATCGCTAATGAGCAAGGGGCCAGCCGCGAGGATGTGAGGGTAGCGAGCAAACTCTGGGGGAACTGTCGCGCTTTCTAAGGTGAGTGTCGTGCCCGGAATTAACTCAGCGGGGGCCGCATTACCGCGACCGACCAGCAAATAACCGTTGCGAGGAATAGCATGAGTTCCTTCACCAGCCTTGCCTCCTAGAACCTGCCGGACAATTTGATCGTTTTCCACAAAAATCAGCCGCTCCCCATCGGTTAAAGGCGTGTAGCTTGCTCCCCAATCCGGACTGTAGCGAGAAATGCCTGCTTGCACGTAGCCGCTGTTGAGGTGCAAAACCGGTAAACGGGTTCCCTTCGCCGTTAGCAGCGTTTCCTGGAGTTGTAAGCGCCCAATTTCTATCTCACCGCGATCGTTCCAGGCGATCGCGCCCCGGTTGAGGATCGGCCCGGACAGCCAGCGATTGTCCCGACGAATGGCTCCTAGGGGTAATTGATTGTTGCGGTTGAAAAACCCGGCGTTAATGGCAGCGGCGGCTCCCTGCTGGCGGGCAGTGGCAATCAGTGGTGCAATGCCAGGAGCGCCTTGGACATTGCTGGTTATGGGTTTGAAGGCCAAGTTGCCCGATCGCCCATCCAACTCCAGCCAGGTCACCGGAAACGCCCCATTCGTCCCAGCGGGAGTCACCAACTGCTGCCGCCACCAAATCCCCTCAGCCCAGTGAATCTCCCGTTTTTCGCTCACTTCCGGCTGCACCGCCAGGGCCAGACAATTGGGTTTGGACAGACCGTGAACTTGCAGGCGATCGCCACTGCCTAGGGGAATTTTGAGCTGGGTTTGGTTATTGGCCGCGATCAGCTCCAGGGGTTTCTCCGGGGGATTTCCCAGCAATTGTCCGACCACAGACGGCAAAAACCCTGGTTTTAAGGATTGGGCAACGGACGGTTCGGCGATCGCGCCCAGGGTGACCGTGGCTTCGGTGCGAGTCTGACTAATTTGCCAAACCACGGGCCGGTCTAATTCCACCAGCCAGCGTTTAAGGGGCGCAGGTTCCTCCCGAAGGGCGGTAATTTTAGCGGGAGCGGTTTGAAGCGTTAGTTTTCCGCCCACGACTTGCCATTGCCAGCCATTCAACCGGGCTAGTTCGCTCACATCCAGGTAGCGATAGGGATTGCGCCAATAGGCTTTCAGGACAAGGGCTGTGGTGGCATCCAGTTGCCAGCGGATCGGTTGTTCGCCAATTTCCCGGCTGCTGAGCAACTGCAACCCTAACACTTGCTGGGCTGCCGTATCGCTGATGCCAGTAATAACTTGCTCTCCCTGCTGCCACTGACTCCAGGCGATCGCCAAGGTTTGGCCATTCAGCACCATTTCTGACCCTTGACGCAGCAGTTGGCTGGGAGAATTACTCACGGAATTCCCTGGGACGAGGGACGCAGGAGCCGCCGCCACGGAACAGGCCGCCGCCGGGGGTAATTCGCTGGCCACCGACAGTAAAATCAGTCCCGCTAGCCAGGAAAACCGCCACGAACCACAGTCATAATCAGACTTGCCGATGCCAGCCCCTTGTCTGCCCGATAAAAATTGCTTCATGTAGCCTCGTTGATTGCTGACTAATGCCTCAGCCGTTTACCCTGCGCCAAATTAACAATCAATGACTTTTGCCGGACAATCCAGTTCCCACTGCCAGCGGCGGGACGCCATAATCAAAGAGAGCTGCCCGGTTTTTTTTATAATATCTTTAGCTCAAGCTGCCAAGGGCGATCGCAAATCGGGTTTTAGTCGTTTCTGAGACTGCTGGACTGTCGTTTCCGCCTTCGAGGCGCTTTTTTTCCCTGTTTGCCCTGACCCCGCTGAATTGCTAAAAACGATTCTCTAAAAATTAAACGCAATCATTTAGGTTTTTATACGCATGGGTTCTCAAAACGGCATGATCCAACCTGGCCAATCCTTACAGTTTTCTAATTTACCCGCCCCTTCAACGACCTATGGGGGGACAGCGCTGGCTTGGGGAAGAACGGGACGCTTGCGGCGTCGGCTTTTTTAGCGGCGGTCGATGGTC
>JAAUTE010000174.1 GCA_012031815.1 Chloroflexaceae bacterium | reverse complement strand
TCGAGAACGGGTCCCTGCAAACTCGACAGGTAATCTCCGTGAGGGTTGGCGCGGCTGCATGATCTCCAAGTCATAATCTCCGCGCAGGGCAAACAGCTCCATGACTTGAGTGACCATCTCCCGATGCTGTCCTGTCAGCACAACGACCGAGCGAAAGACCTCAGAATGCCGAAAAACTTGAATAACAGGCGCCAGTTTAATCGCTTCCGGGCGCGTTCCTAAAACAATGCAAATAGGGATAGGGGCTGCGGTCATGGGCGCTCTCAATTTTTCCTCGTCACCATGCTAGCCACATTTTAATCCCCTGCCACCCCCTAAATTTGGCGATCGCCGCCTTGCCAAGGCCCCAATCAACCCGAAGCGCCGCGCTCAAATTCCACAAAAAAACCCGGTCGGGCCGGGCTAGCTTCACAATGGCACAATTGGCCAAAGGCAATTTTTAGGAATTGGTTAAATCGCAGGTCAGCGGACAGGCTGCGTAGACCGACGCGTGGGAAGGACTGGCTTCACCATTAAGCCAGCGCAACCAGGAAACTTCTTGGGGATGAATGCCCTTAGCCGTCAGAATTGCCGAGCCGCCCAGCACAGCTAGAACGTTAACCCCAATGATGCTGCCAGCCACCAGCAGTACCGCACTCATGGGCAGGATCGATTGCAGTACGACCGTTGCCAGAATTCCTACCGTTGTCATCAAGACCACCAGGGGAAACCCAACGACTAATAAACAAACCGTTAAAGTGAAGCTCCAAATCAAGAAGCTTTTGAGAATAGCTAGAGTATAGACTTTTGCCTGATCGTTTTCCCGTGCTAATTGCATTTTTTTTTCCTCCAGGGTTTTGTTTAACAAACCAATATTTATCTATGTTTGTATCGGCGATCGCTCGCCCCTCCGTGAAGTTCAGTATAGAAAACCCAACGAGAAAAATGAGACCTTCTTCAAGTAACGTTACAAAAGAATGCTCGTACTAGGGATAAAAACGAGGAGATCGCTACGGGGATCAGCCGTAAAAGCAGTACTCTCCCAAAAGCAGGAAACTTAGCGACAAGGTAAATGAACTCTCAAGTTAATTGCAGTCAAGTGATCGCCCTTAAGACCAGGACTAGAACCAGGCAGGCTCAGACCTCCTCCCCTTTCCGGGTTAACCTGAGACATCTTATTATTTCTTAATATTTTGGGAATAGCGATCGCAGTTTCGGATTCAACCCCAGAGCTGCGTCCCTTGAGAGGAGGGAGGGGATTAACTTGATGACAATCTTGTCTTTCCCAAAGCAAAGCCACCTCTGTCCAAGGTTTGAAGATAGATAAAATTTGGGACACAATATAAAGCAGCGCTTACCCGACCCTCCCACCCTTAAAACTCCAGGAATTGGTCATGACACAAGCATCCCGTCCGCCCGTGGTTCCGCCCCCGCTCCCCCACCAGTGCCGCCAGCTCCGCCTCGCATGCGACGCCCCACGGCTCCAGAAGAGCCGACCAGCAAGACCGAGCAAGTCGTCGCCACCCCGCTAGAGGCCGTGGCGGCGGGCAACAAACTGCCAACGCTCGGAACATTGGTTCGGCTGGCCTTTGACGAAGGCTATTCTGACTTACACTTGGGCGTTGGGGAATATCCCCGCATGCGAGACCGGGGTGAAATTGTAACCCTGGATAATTACCCTCAAATCGACGAAATCAACTTTTATCGCTGGCTGAGGGAAGTCCTCGCCGAAGACCAAATTCAGCGCTTTAAGAAAGAACTTGAGTTTGACGGCGCGACCCAATACGATTTCGCGCGGGTGCGGATCAACGTGTTTGATACCCTACGGGGGCCGGCGATGGTCATGCGGATCATTCCCCTGAAAATTTTGACGATGGAGCAGTTGCGCCTGCCAGCGGTCTTTAAAGATATTTCCGACGTCCACAAAGGCTTAGTTTTGGTAACCGGGCCCACAGGGTCTGGTAAATCGACGACAATGGCAGCGATGGTTGACTACATCAACCGCGAACATGCCAAACATATCATTACCATTGAAGACCCCATCGAATTTATCCACCAAAGCCGCAAATCTTTGGTAAAACAGCGGGAAGTCGGCATTCACACCCACGAATTCGACCGCGCTCTCAAAGCCGCCCTGCGAGAAGATCCAGACATCATCCTTATCGGTGAAATGCGCGATCGCCAAACGGTTAACACCGCCCTTAAGGCAGCGCAAACGGGTCACTTAGTCATGGGAACCCTGCACACCAACAGCGCCGTGAAGAGTTTGGAGCGGATTCTCAACCTGTATAGCGCCGAGGAGCAAACCTCCATGCGGATCGCCCTGGCCGAATCCCTGGTGGCCATTGTTTCTCAGGGATTATGCCGCACCACCGATGGTAAGCGAGCTGCCTTCCACGATATTATGATCAACACAGAAACCGTCAAAGACTATATCCGAGATGCCAAATATGACGAAATTTCGGCTTTGATGGAAGATAATGAGTTCGACGGCATGATTACTAAAAATAAGTCCCTGTTTAATTTCTATCAGGAAGGGCGCATTACCGAAGAGACTGCCCTAGAAATGTCGCCGACGCCCAACGAGATGGCGATGATGCTGCGCGGCAGAATTTAACCCACCGGAGTACCATCCCAGACCAGTGGCCAATCTTCCCTCACCGCGGTTGGCGGCTGGTTTTTGCTCAGATCTGGGAGGTGGATGCCCTATTTTGCGCGATCGCCCTCGGCAATCCAGGAATCGGGCAACTCTTGCAGGACGGTCAAATTAAACCCTCACACTTGAGGCGTTAAGGCAGCAACTTTTTACTTACAGGCCATTCAACAAGCTAATCCAGGGAAATTAGGCAGGCAATTTGGAGAGCAGAAATTTGAGTTTTCTCACAACTTCCTGAGGAGAAAACAGGGGTGTAGAAACGGCTTTCAACTGCTCGAAATAAATTTCAAGCTGCTTTGCCAGAAAAGGAGACGTAAAGGCTTCACTGCGTTTAGAAGTAAGAAATGCCCTTCCTCTTTCCCTCATTGCCTCATACTCAGAAGGCGACATATGTATCATTTTTTCATAGAGGAACTCATAATCCTGTCCGTCAAATTCAATAAAACAGTCTTGGGGAATATAGTTTGAAACGTCACAGGCTCCAAAGTAAATTGGAACAACGCCTGCAAATAAAGCCGAGAAAATCTTTTCGGTAACGTAACCATCATCGCGGCTGTTTTCAAAACAGAGAAGAAATCGATAGTTTCTAATCACTTCTATCTTTTGAGTTCCCATAATGCTGCCTTTAATCGTGCCTTTCCATCCCACATTATCCCAGGGCAGAGTTTTCTGCCAAACCCTGGCATAAGTATGAAAGTTATCGCCCAAAACCCGATCAAAAAAAGCAACAGCTTTTTCTCTTTCGCGATCGCCCATCAAGTCTCGATATTGTTTCTTGTATCTTTGATGGATCATCGCCAGGGTAAACTCAGGTGCGGGATTAGGTTCTAGAATTGAAGCAAAGTTTTGAGGAACTAAATAAAATTCTTCCGAACTAGCGTTTACTTTACTAATACCTAAAAACCCACCAAATAATCCCTTGTATTCTTTAGTATACATCCGAGCGTATCTGGTATAAGGTTCGGTAACGATTAGAATCGTCCGCTCCAAAATAAACTGGGGCAGGATCTTGCCGTTAATAGCAATAAATACGTCAGCCTCTTGGAACTTGTCAGTGTATAAATATCCCTTTGACTGCAAATAGTCGAATCCGGTATTTCCTTGTAAATCCTTGTAGGAGAGAAAGGTTTTTAATAACCCTTTGACGCTATCTTTTTCAGTAAATTTCATAGACTAAACCCTAACAAATTAAAATCCGTATAATCATGAAAACAGAGGCTTACAAGCATAATCAGCAACGAATGAAATCTTGTAGTCCCCAAAATGAGTATTTAACGTAACAAACCTAGCATGAAAGCTAATTGATGTCAATTTTTTTGGGAATTTACTTGTAGTAATTTGAAGATTAGCCTTTTGAAAAAACACTAGCTTCGACAGGCGGTCTTTTGACAGCAAGCCGATGTCAGCTTTACAGTAGCGGAGTGCAAGTTCTAGATAAATATGGCTATGAGAGAACGAGTCCCATCGGTTGATAATGCCGAGCTTTCAGCCGCTACGACCGCCAACCAGCGGCAACTGGTGCGGCAACTGGTGAAGTTTGGCATTGCCCCCCCACGGGTTTATTGCCATTGGGGTGGCTCCCCACGGGTTTATCGCCATTGGACTAGTGCCGATGGGGGCGATCGCTGTGGGCGGGGTCTCAATGGGTGTGCTTTCGGCGGGGCTGGTGACAATGGGCTTGGCTAACCTGGGTTTAATGACGATGGGACTCACGGGCATTTCTCCAAGCGGCATGCATTTGCTGCAATCTTCGCCGCCAGAGGCCTCAGAACCAGAGCCTCACCTCCACCATCATCCTTAACCCTTGATTGACTAATTCAGGACTGACCTAATTCTTGCGATCGCCGTTGGGCGGCCAGAACGGCCTCGATCAATGCGGAACGAAATCCGGCCCGCTCCAGGGCCGCCACGCCTGCTATGGTCGTACCACCGGGGCTACTGACCCGATCCTTTAAGACTGCCGGGTGCAATCCCGTCGATTGGAGCAATTGAGCCGTTCCTAACACCGTTTGGAGGGCTAGCTGGAGGGCGGTTCCTCGCGCTAAACCCGCCGCCACGCCGCCATCGGCCAGGGCTTCAATGGCTAGAGCCACATAAGCCGGCCCCGACCCCGATAATCCGGTTACTGCATCCATGAGGAACTCCGGTACTTCTACTACCTGCCCAATTGCCTCAAATAACCGTCTTGCTGCCTCTAGCTGCGCCTCCTTTACCAAATTGCCCCCGGCGATCGCCGTGATCGCGGCACCAACGGTCGCCGGGGTATTGGGCATGGCTCGAATCACAGGAGCCTGGGGAAAGGCGGCTTCTAAGCGTTGTAGGGTGACTCCCGCTAAAATTGACAGCAACAAAGGCGGGTTGCCTTGAAAATGAGGCACTAAACTCGCCGCCACCGGCTCAAGTCCCTGGGGTTTCACCGCCAATAAGACCGTTTCTGCCGGAAACAGTCCCTCCGTACCGGCGATCGCCCTCACCTGGTACTGGCGCTGGAGGTATTCCTGCCGTTCCGGGGAGATTTCCCTGACTAAAATGGCGTCTGGAGGATAGAGCTGTTGGCGGAGCAGGCCAGCTAGGATCGCCTCCCCCATGACTCCCCCGCCGATAATGACTAAGGGTATCGACACTGAAAATTCCTGACTTGCGGTGAATCGAGCGGGAAAGAATGCGCCCAGCTCCAGCAAGAATTTGCTAAATCTGCTTTGACAAAGATAAACGCGGGATTGCCACTGGACATCCCGACGTTCATCACGTGTCAGCTTATTCATGCTGGGCCTGGGCAGTGGGCAAACTACTGAGCAATCCGACTTGCCTCGGCGGCCCAAACGGGGGTTGGGGTAGAAGAGGGAGTACTCAGGGACGGGCCGGCAGAGTCAGCAACGTCACGAACGACGCCAGAGAGGGTACTCACCTTTACGCAACTGGGGGTAAACAAAAAGATACTTTTCGCCAATACGCTCTTGATGTCCGTCGATCGCATAGGTGCCGCCCGCCACGAAATCAACCGCCCGCTGAGCCTCTTCCGGGTCCATGACATTCAGATTTAAGACCACGGAACGTCGCTCCCGCAGGGTTTGAATCACCTGTGGCATTTCCTCAAAGGAATGAGGTTCAATGACCACAACTTCCGAGATGCCGTGGGTCACACCCGGCATGCCGATGACATTATTTCTTGTCGTACTGGCTCCCATAGCTGTTTCCATCATAAATGTGCCTTGATCCCGATGGCGCCGGCGGCTGGGCCGCTCTGGTTCTTCGCTGCCGACAGACTCTTCCGAGAGAGGGTTGGGTAGTGCCGCTGGAGCTGCATCTTCCTCAAAATAGTCGTATTCTTCTGATTCACTGAGACCGACGAAGTCTCTTAGTTTAGATAGTAGTTTCACAGTTCAGCACCTTCACGACTCGATTCAATCGTTGCATTGCGGGACGAAACCCAGGTGAGCAGAGGGAAAAACAGGAGCCGTTTCGGAAATTGGCTGCTTTTTTATCCCTGGCTAGCAGCTTTTTTCAATGAAAGCCTCTAGCTCTGAGTTGACTTGTTTTTCTGCGTTTAAGTTTCCAGACTCTCTAACCAAATTGAGTCGTCAAGCCAGTCTTAAGTCAGAGCAACTGCAATCATCTTATCTTTGCTTTTTGGGGAGAACTATACCGCATTTCGGGGGGAGGGCCGAAAAAAGTTAAGCTTTTCTTAAGATTTGGGAGGGGTGGCATTGCTGGTTCAGGGGTTACGGGGTTTGGGGCCGATCGCCAAAAAGGATGCGTCCCAGGCGAACCATCGTTGCACCCGCTTGAACGGCTAGCCTGTAGTCGCCCGACATGCCCATCGATAACTCCCCTAGGGTTAAGGGCGATCGCCGGATAATCTGAGCAGCGAGATCGCCTACGGCCCGAAAAGCAGCCAGGCTCTCGGATTCGGACAGGCCCAGGGGCAGAATGGTCATGAGTCCCTGAATGTCAAGGTGGGTACATTGTTCCAGTTGGGGTAACTCCTGGAGCAATTGGGGGAAGGGCCAGCCGTATTTCTGGGGATCTTCCAGGGGCTTGACCTGCAAACAGAGTTTGGGGTGGCGATCGCCCTGGGCGGCCAGGTCGTTTAAGCGTTGGGCGAGCTTGAGGCTATCGACGGCGTGAATCCACTCAAATTGGGCGATCGCTTTTTTGGCCTTGTTGGTTTGGAGGTGGCCGATGAAGTGCCAGCGAATATCGCTCAGGTCTTGGAGCTGTTGTTGCTTTTCTAGGGCTTCTTGCAGTTTGCTTTCACCAAAATCTCGAAGGCCGGCCCCGTAGGCCGCTCGCATGATGTCAGGGGCCACTTGCTTGGTCACCGCAATGAGTCGAACGTGGGGAGGGAGTTGCTCGTAAATGCGGGCGATACGTGCTTGGAGGTCAGACATAGGTGGCGCTCAGCAGCGGACAACAACAGGGATGGGAATGCTCTCTATTGAAAGGTGCGCTGGTAAATCTGATTGAGTTTCTGATGGTCTTCGAGGGGGCCTTGACGGCGGAGTAAACGCAGGCGATTTTCGACAAGCAGGCGAGCATCCGAACGACTGATGGGTTCAAAAACAATGCCCTCCGCGCCAGCCGTCACCAGGAAAAATAAGCGTTGCGCGTAGAGGGTTGTAAACAATTCCTGATTCTCTTCAAGGAGACAAACACGAAAAAGCAAGCCGAAAGTAGGATGGTTTAAGTAGGTTTCAGTGTTCATTAAAATTTGCGGTCAACTGGCTAGCCTCAGTCGCAGGGCAGGGCGTTTTGGGGGAGGTAAACATAAATAAGACTCTAGCTTAATTGGGATTAATCTCCAAGCTAAAGCCTGTCCCTGGGGTCTTAGCCAGAAAAAATCTCGATCTTGGCACCTTAGGGGGCGTCCCTTAATTACGCCAGGTTGCTGAGGAAGCGTCGGCGGTGAGTTGTAGGGTCCTTTAGTTGGGCTTGGGCTTTGTGGAGGGATTCGTACCATTCCTGTTGGGGATCGCTGTCGGCGACGATTCCCGCTCCCACCTGTCCCCAAATTTGCTGGGTGCCGTCGGGTTGGGGCGCTGCCAGCAAGGTGCGAATCAACAGGTTTAAATCCAGATGGCCCCGCCCGTCCAGGTAGCCGCAAGCGCCATAAAACAGGTTGCGCCGCCAGGGTTCGAGGGTTTCGATAATCTCCAGGCAGCGGACTTTGGGACAGCCCGTAATGGTGCCGCCGGGAAAGAGGGCGCGGATGGCGGCGATCGCATCGCAGTCGTGGCGGAGCTGGCCCTGGATGTTGCTGACTAGGTGCATGACGTGGCTGTAGCGCTCCAGGGTGAGGAATTCATCAACTTGTACCGATCCCCACTGGCAGACTCGCCCCAGATCGTTGCGTGCCAGATCGACGAGCATGATGTGTTCGGCTTGTTCTTTGGGGTTGGCCAGCAGCTCTCTGGCTTGGGCTTGGTCTTGGTCGGGGGTGGCTCCTCGCGATCGCGTACCGGCGATGGGTCGGGTTTGGATCATGGAACCCTGGCGGTGGAGGAGGCGTTCGGGGGAGCAACTGATCATTTCGCCCCAGGGTGTGCGCCAGTAGGCGGCAAAGGGAGAGGGATTAAGTTTGTGTAATTGACAGTAGAGTTGCCAACCAGATGGGGGGTAGCAGGTCGTGAATCGGAGGGATAGATTTGCCTGAAAAATATCTCCCTGTTGAATATGTCTCTGGGTTTGACCCACCATTGAGCGGTACTGACCCGATCGGGGAAAAATTGAGGAGCCGAAGGAGTCCAGGGACTTATTTCTAATTTGACCACTTGATTGAGGGCAGAGAGTAGCTCAGGCAGTTCAGCTTTTTGAGAAGATGCCAGCCATAATTCTTCTGCTTGGTGGTCAATGACGACAAATTGCCTCGGTTCGTACCAAAATGCTACCGGAATGGTAAACGATCGGGTCTGAGC
>JAAUTE010000173.1 GCA_012031815.1 Chloroflexaceae bacterium | reverse complement strand
AACGCGACCAAATTGTTCTAGGGTTTGGCTAGGGTCTAGTTGGGGGTTTTGCTATTTAATAATTCGGGATGATTGCAAATTTGTTTGAGCTTGAGCAGCAGGGTTAAAATTAAGCCCCGCCGCTGAATGCCCTCGGTGGTTTCGATTTGAGCGAGGGAAGTCTCAACCAGTTGTTGATAGCGCTGTCCCTGTTCGACGGACAGGCTGCAATAAACATTCATTTCCTGCTTTTCTGGCAAGTCTTGAATGATGCTGCGATCGGTTTTGAGACGGCGCAAAATAAAGGGACGCACCAGAGACCGCAAGGTTTGCAAGGAAGCGCGATCGCCGTATTTCTCAATGGGAATGGCAAAACGGCGCTGAAAAAATTGTCGCTCTCCTAAATAGCCCGGATTGAGAAATTGCAAAATCGACCAAAGTTCTCCCAGCCGATTTTCCACGGGGGTTCCTGTCAGAGCAATACGAAATCCGGCATTTAAATTTCGCACCGCTTTGGCTTGTTTAGTGTCCGGGTTCTTAATATTTTGGGCTTCATCTAAGACAATCCCGGCCCAGGCAATCTGTTGCAGAACTTTTTCATCGCGATAGACAATGGCATAGCTGACAATGACGACTTGTTGATTCGCAACGGCTTTCACAAAGGGCTTCCCCTTATACCGTTTATCGCCATGATGGACGAGGACAGCCAGAGAAGGGGCAAATTTTTTACCTCCCGCTCCCAGTTGCTAATCACGGAGGTTGGGCAAACGACTAAGGTCGGTTGATTTAGGCGATCGCTTTCTTGGAGGTGAAGGAGAAAAAGCCAGTAACTGAGGCGTTTTTCCCAATCCCATGTCGTCGGCCAGACAAGCCCCCAAACCCCATTTTTCCAAAAAGGCGAGCCAACTGAGGCCACGGGCTTGATAGGGGCGTAATTCTCCGCGAAAGGTTGCCGGGGTTGGCAGAATTTCTACGGCTTGATTGTTGGTTAAATTATTAATTAGCTCCTGTAAAATGCCAGCGGTTTCAAACTGGACAATGGGCAATTTGGCGATCGCGGTTGGGCCGCCCGTACTTAAACGCAGAGCATCTTCCACGGAAAGCTGAAGCCGAGTAGTGCCAGCCAAAATTTCTTGGGCTGCCCGGACTTCTGCCGGTTGGAGCGCAATCCATTCCCCATTAAGTTTCACCAGGGGCGATCGCTGAGCCAGCAACTGCTCAAATTCAACCTGAGAAATACTATGTTCGCCAACAGCAAGTTTTAAATCGTAATTCAGCAAGCTTTGTAATCCTAGTCGCCCATTATTTTGAACTTTGGCGACAATTTGCAGTCCCAACTGTTTCTCTCCGGCACTGCCTCCTAAGCCAGATGGTAAAATAACCCCCAAACCATTTTCCTGCAACTGCCAGGCGATCGCCCGTATAAATTCATACACTTGAATCGGGTCAAGTCGGCAACTTGTCGGTAATTTCTCAAATAGGCTTGTCGCAATATTGGCATAAAGTCGAGAGGCTAATCCTAAGCCTTTAAGTAACGTTTCCTGGGGCCGTTCGACGGTTCTACCACACCAGGTTAAAGCTTCTCCTGACTGCTTCCAGATCGCGGTTGCTGGCAACAAAAAGCCGGGATTATCTAAAAGCTTGCAAATAATATTCCAGCGTCCAATCTCCATTACCTTGTTTCAGCTCAGACTCCGTGGGAGGGTGCAGCACAAAACAGGTGCAAAATAAATTTTGTCCCAATTGAGAATCTGCCCCAATGAGAGATTCATCAATGGGCAAATACCAATTATTGAGAGCTGTTTCTAAGCGCCTAACCTGATTAGAATCTGCCTCAAATTCTGAAGGGACTGATAGGGACTGCAACCAGGTTTGCACTGCGTCCGAAGCATTAATCTGAATTCCCGTTTCAATCCAGCGACGCACTTGGACATCTAGTATTTGTTTTAAGAAACTTAAAATCAACGACTGTGTTTCACTAGATTCTAGTCCCTGATTTTTGCCGTGGTAGCTTCGATTAACCTCAGGCATCTGCTGAATAAATTTAGCTAAACGTTCGCGATCGCTATTGCTGTCCAGCAAAACTTGCCAAATGCCGCCATAGGTTCCGTTTTTCCGGCGAAAACCAGGCAAAAACTTGCCCCTTGCCAGTAAATCCAAGCACCAGCGATAAATATGCTGCCAAAAACGCAAATCTTCGCCCATGATCAGCGATCGCCAAATTGAAGGGAGCCGAGGGGGAGTATTTTCAGGAATGTTACCGTTTCCGCTGGGGTTAAAACCAACCCTTCTACTTGCCAAGGCTGTAATTCTAATGATTTTATGGCAATATCTTCAGTCACGAAATTCTCTGATAAAATTGGCAAACCGCCATCGCTGGGCAAATAAACTACTTGCGTTGCCAAACGCGATCGCCAATCTTGATGGAGGGGTAGCCTGCTACTGCTATTGTTAGATGTCCTTAATTCTTGAAGCAGCGGCTCAAAAGACGGAAGTAGCGCAGTTAGTTCTGACGGATCTAGACAAAAAGGATGAAGAGAAACCTTTGAGTTGGTAATAACTCCTGCTGCCGTTGTTGCTCGCCAAACCTCGCCCCAAAGAAAAAAACAGTTTTGCTGGGATGCTATCCAACTACCGTGTAAAGTAAGCATACGTATGTTATCTACACCGAATTTTATGCTAATCTTGGGTTCCGTCTATTTTGTGGTATTCGTAAACCGAGATATTGCCGTCTATCCTAGCAAACTCAGCTCCGCAGTTGTTAGCGCCAGAGTTGTTATGACTTGCCTAGTTTGATCATCGCCGTTGGCAATGCCTTTGAATGAGTCGCGAGCCGTTTCCTTGGTAAAGAAGCGATCGCAAAAATCATCATCAAAAAGATAGCCAACCTCGAAACCAAGCAAATTGTCTGAGGGGAATAAGGCTTTAATTATAGCAACCATAAAACTGGCTTTCTGAGCGACAGGACGATGCCAAGCCAGCACCTCTTCCTCAGGGAAATCTTGTCTGCGATCGCCCGCGCGGCGATAAATCAACTCACCATCGGCAAACTGCTCCCGATTCAAATCAGTCGTGCCCCCACACCAGGAAGGATAGCGACAATATATCGGCAGTTGCATCCGCCACCTAAACCAGTATTAATCGCCAAATCGGCTAATTAATTCTTCAGAGGATAAACTCAACAACAAAGGAAATTGCTGAGTGTATTCTTGTGAGTTTAGACTCAAAAAATGAGCAATGACTCTCTCGAATTGGGGGGTCAGCGTGTCAAAGCGCGCTCTGAGTAGAGTTTCTACATTTGTTTTTCTTTCTTGCTGGAGACCTTGTTGAAGACCTTGCTGAAGACCTTGCTGAAGACCTCGCTGTAAGCCTCGCTGTTCGGTTTCTCTTTCCCACTCTAGATAGGCTTGGGATAATGCCATGATTAATTGCTCCTCCTCGGTGTCAATCAGCTCACTACTTTCTATACTAATTTTCCAGGTCGCCAGCAGCTTTAAAATCGGTTTTCGTCTAGTATCCTCTGTTGGTAGGGCAATTACCTCAGAAATCGCCTGCTCCTGCGTCTGACCTCTGCCCAGGAGCCTCAGCCACAGGGTTTCTTCGACTACAGGCAACTGATGGAGGACGACAATGCCGATTTTTAGGGAATCAGGACTAAAGTAGACGCCATCGGGCCAGGAGACCTGGGGTTTGGCTCCTAAACTATCCAGCAAAGCCGGGGAAGCGGTGGGGGTAAACAGCCATAACTGGAGCAACGCAGCCTCGGAGAGCCGATTTCCTGCCCGTTTAGCCTGACGGTAGGATTCAGCGGTGACCCAAGCCGCTTTGAGGACGCAGTGATTCACCTCCTCTGGAGAAGGGGAGTTGCGATAGGGTTCCAAGGCACAGGGACTGGCAACAATTCTACCCAGAAGACCCAAATTTTGGCGTTGTTGCGTCCGTTCAGGCGCTGGAGTTACCCATAGGTCAATCAGAAGGGGTTCGGCGGGCACTTCCCGGCTAATTTCTACGATACTGCTGGGAGTGAGGACTTCTTCCAAAAATTGCTTGCTGAATTGGTCAAAGCGATTGCGGGTCATCCAGGATGATTCTTTTAGTTGCCAAATATGATGATACGGACAAAATCCGCTGACTAGATGGCGATCGCCATCTCCACCGATCAGGCTACAGGAGCGATCGCCCCTTGATGTCAAATTACGATAAATTTCCGATCGCGCCATCACGGGGTAGAGGCGATGGTATGGTTAGTCTTGGCAGAACCAGACAGTTTCATGAATTGCCTAAATAGCTCTATGAGATTTGCACAGATGTTTCGCTTCCACTGGCCCCGGCGTCTTTTGCGATCGAGCCTCCTGGCTCTGCTGCTGGTGAGCCTGTTTCTGGGATTGAGCGGCGCTTGGTGGAACTTGGACAGCGATGCTCAGCCCGCTCGGAAAAGCAGTTTGGCCCAAGGAGACGCTATTACTGACCCCACGGCACTCCTGCGCTATGCCCTTCCCATTGATAATTCCTCCGTTCGCCAATTGCAGGCAGACATTGAAGGGACATCGAAATATTTACGGGGTAAACGCTGGGCCCCCATCCAAGCCAATCTGAGGGATGCTCGCTTCGTTTTGACCATCCAACGGGACAATCTGTTGAGCAGCCTTCGCCCTGACCAACAGGATAATGGGGCAATGTTGGTAGAGACTCTCACCCAAACCCTCAAAGAGATGGAAGCTGGGGTAGAAGCTAAGGATAAAGAACAAGTTTGGACGAAACGCCGGGAACTCCTCGACCAGCTCACGGTGCTAGAAACCGCAATGGTGCAGGGATACCCGTTTGAAGTTCCCCAAGAATATGCAAACTTGCCCCAATTGAAGGGCCGGGCTACCGTTGTCCTGAAAACCACCCAGGGTGATATTACGGTAGTTGCCGATGGTTATAGCGCCCCGATCAATGCGGGTAATTTTGTGGATCTGGTGCAGCGGGGATTTTACGATGGCTTGCCGTTTATTCGCAGTGATGAGTTTGTGGTACAGTCCGGCAATCCTCCCGGCCCTGACGAAGGTTTTATCGACCCGAAAACGGGTAAGTATCGCAGCATTCCTCTGGAGGTTCTCATTAAAGGGGAGCCACTGCCCCTCTATGGCGAAACCTTAGAGGAACAAGGAATTTATCTGGCGGATTTGGCCCTGCCCTTTAATGCCTACGGCGCGATCGCCTTAGCGCGGCCTAGCGAAGATCCCAATGGGGGTTCTTCCCAGTTTTTCTTCTTTAAATTTGACACTGAATTGACGCCGCCGGGATTTAACCTGATGGATGGGCGTTATTCGGTCTTTGGCTATACGGTGTCCGGTCAGGGAGTGATCGGCAACCTCACCGAAGACGACAAGATTATTGAAGCTCGCGTCACGGCAGGCTTAGAAAATTTGGTGGAGCCAAGCTAATCCCTCCGAGGAGAGAAATTCCATCGCGGTTGCCAACCCCTCTTCTTATTTTGGAAGAGGGGCATTGATTACAGAAGCGGCCATGAATGAGATTACGGTTAATGCCATTGGCGAACAGGGATTACTGGGAAAATTGCAGGCCTTTTGTCCCCCGGAAGTGATCGGAGACGATGGGGCGGCGATCGCCACTCCCCCAGGGGAATTAATTGTCACCACGGATATGTTGATCGATGGGGTGCATTTTAGCGATCGCACCACGCCCCCGGAAGCGGTGGGTTGGCGGGCGGCGGCGGCGAATTTGTCGGATTTAGCGGCAATGGGCGCAACGGCCCTGGGAATTACGGTGGGGTTATCGCTGCCGGGAGAAACGCCTTTGAGTTGGGTAGAGCAGCTCTATCAGGGATTACAGGACTGTTTGCAGCAGTATGATGCCGTCATTTTGGGTGGGGATGTGACTCGCGCTCCGCTGCGGGCGATTTCGATTACGGCCCTCGGTCACGTGGCGGCGGAACAAATCATCTGGCGTCGCTCAGCGCAACCGGGAGATGCAATACTGGTGAGTGGCTATCACGGGGCGTCTCGCGGGGGCTTGGAATTGCTGCTGCACCCGGAGCAAGGCCAGGATTTAACGGAAACAGAGCGCCATTACCTCCAGCAAGCCCACCAGCGGCCGCGACCCAGATTAGACCTGATCTCCAGTTTGCGATCGCAAGTTGAACCGTTTCGGGTGGCGGGGATGGACAGCAGCGATGGGTTAGCGGATGCGGTGCTACAAATTTGTCGGGCTAGCGGGGTGGGTGCGGAACTGGCAGCGGCAGCCATTCCTCTCCCGGAAGCGCTGCAAAAACTGGCTGGTCCCGCAGCGCTGGAGTGGGCACTTTACGGTGGGGAGGATTTTGAGTTGGTACTGTGTTTGCCTCCAGAGCGGGCTGCTGAGCTAGTTTCCCAGTGGGGTGCGGGTGCAGCGATCGTTGGTCGGATTGTCAGTGGCGATCGCGTGGAATTGCTTCAAGGAACAACTCGACGCACTTTATCCTTGGAAGCGGGGTTTCAGCATTTTTCGGCTTGATCTTGCCACTAAAACTTGATTTAGCGGGGGACAGGGGTTTGCTTGAGTAGGGAGGCGATCGCGCTGTCGATTTTCAGGCCGTCTAGCTGGGCTTCGGGTTTGAGGATCAGGCGGTGGCGCAATAGGGGAGGGGCAACGGTTTTAATGTCATCGGGGGTGAGGAAGTCTCGTTCCTGTAACCAGGCTTGGGCTTTAGCGGCTTGCAACCAGGCGACGGCGGCTCTGGGCGAGGCTCCCAGGAATAAATCGGGATGCTGCCGCGATCGCTGCACCAAATCCAGCAAGTATTCCAGTAATTCCTCCTTGACGCTCACTAGCTGCACCAGACGGCGGGCTTCCAGTAACTCGGCCACGGTGGCGATCGCGGGTAAGTTGCTGAGATCGGGACGGCGACCGCTGAGGCCCCGCTGAGCATTGAGCAGCATTTCCTTCTCGGCGGCTCTTTCGGGATAATCAACGACCAGTTTAAAGAGAAACGATCTAACTGGGCTTCGGGGAGGGGATAGGTTCCTTCAAATTCCAAGGGATTTTGCGTGGCGATTACCCAAAACAGGTTAGGCAATGCCAGGGTTTCGCCATCCAGAGTAACCTGCTGCTCCTCCATTGCTTCCAGGAGCGCGGCTTGGGTTTTAGGCGGCGTGCGGTTGATTTCGTCGGCGAGGAGGATTTCGGTGAAAATGGGGCCTTTTTTGCGAAGAAAGCTGCGGCTGTTCAGGTCAAAAACGTTGGTTCCCAAAATATCGGCGGGCAGAATATCGGGAGTGAGCTGCACCCGGCAAAATTGCGCCCGAACCAATTGAGCTACGACTTTGACGAGCAGGGTTTTCCCCATTCCTGGAACCCCTTCGAGGATGACATGACCGTTGCTGAGCAGGCAACAAGCAACTGCTGCACTAGAACCTGCTGGCCAACAATAACACTGCTGAGGCCTTCAGCCAGGTGGGTAAACAGAGACGGTTGAACAGCCATGATGGGCAGCAAAAAAACAGCTTAAGGGGCCATTTTACGGTCGAGGGCAGCTTTCTACAAGGGCAAAACGCCATTATTCAGGTCTCAGAGCTTTTCTCCGAGGTTCAAAAGACCATCGTTGAGGTCTGGAACGCGATCGCCCCAGCAATCTTGAATCTAGACCCGCGCCGTTGGCAGAATTTTAGCAATGAGCTGCCCTGGCAAGCTCTATCAGGCTTCTTTCTTCTCAAAAATAGGTAACGTAAACCAGAATTTGGCCCCAGCACCCGGACTGCTGATCGCGCCGATTTCGCCACCGTGGGCGATCACAATTTGCGGCATAAATACAATCCCAATCCCAATCCCGTGGTTTTTCGCGCTGCACTACCCCGCTGGTACAACTGAAACAGGGTTTCGATCTGCTCTGGCTCCAGCCCCACCCCCGTGTCCGCCACCAAACAGCGCACGAATGCCATCCTAGAATTATGGCCCTGGCTCTCATGGAGTTCCGCACTCAGGGTTAATTGCACCCCGGTCGGATTGTGTTTGAGGGCATTGGCGACTAAATTTTCGTAAACCCGCCACAATTGATGATAATCTGCCTCGATCACTGGGATGTCATGGGTGATCAAATTTTCCAGCCGGGCCTCATGTTGCGCCAGTCGGGGTTCCCATTCCGCAGCCAATTCGGAGACCAACTGCGACAGGTGCAGCGGCCGGCACTGCAAGGGTACGCCCCACACTTCCAATTGTTGGGTTTCCACCAGGGAATTAATCAAATTTAATTGGCGATCGCAACTGCGATCCATGCGCTCCAGGTAAGCTTGCGGCACCAAAATTTCCCCCGTTTCCAGCGGCGGCGCTCCAGAAGATTCTGGATTCCTACGGCCTCCAGGCCGTCAACAAGTACGGCATCTCCGAGAAGTACGGTGGGGCTTTCGTGTCCGTGCTCACCTCCGACCTAGAGAAGGAGGTGGCGGTTGAGGGGGATGCCCAGGCAGCGCTGGCGCGCGTTCGAGCGCGGGGTCAAGCGCAGCAGGTGGTGCGACACGGGGACGTCCGTGTCATAGATGTATTCCGTGCGATGAACGATGCGATATCTCATCAACTGGCCTGCACGCTGGCGTGGCTGAAATAGAGGTGGGTTAGTCCGTTGGAGGCGTCGCGGAGGAAGCCCGCCATGGACTGGAGCATCTGGCCATGT
>JAAUTE010000172.1 GCA_012031815.1 Chloroflexaceae bacterium | reverse complement strand
TGGGCTGGCGGAAATTGCGCCGACGGTGAGTAATTTCTTTGACGGGCCGGACAGCGTCTTAGTTATGGCAGAAGACCTCAATGTTCAGCGAAACCGATTGAATTTGCTCGCTTTACTCCGAAATCACGCCCGCGTCCTGGCAGACTTTGCCCCGATTATTAAGCCTTAATAGATATGGATAGGGAAGTCGGATTATTTCTCGCAAGTTTCAGTTTGCTGATTGTTTATCTCATTTTCTCGGCTCTAACGGCAATGGGAACGCAATGGCCCTGGAGAAAATAAGGGGCTTTTAAGTTGGAAATACTCAACATTTACTGTTTAGTTCAGGTATTTCTTCCCATTAAAGTTGAGGAGTTAGCGATCGCCGACCCCCCAAACCGTTAGAAGCTATAGGTCGTGCTGAAATAGAAACCTGAGTCCTGAATGTTATCGTCTTCGATATTGAGATCGACCAAGGGCGGCGCATAATCTAAACGAATGTTTAACCCTTCCACTGGCTGCAATAGTAACCCTAAACCGAGGGCGACAATGGCTCGTTGATCCAGCACGATGGTGTTGGGATTGTTATTAGAGTTAAAAACACCACCCACATCTAAAAATGGCGCTAGTTGAATCGTAGCATTGCCAGCTTCATTGCGTAGAACCGTGATGCGGTCTTCCACGGAAAAACGCACGCCATTATCCCCAGAAAGAACATTTTGGCGATAGCCCCGCACCGACTGGCCACCGCCGATGGCAAACTGTTCCGACGGCAGCAGAGCATCGGGCGTAAATTGCATATCAAGCTGAATAATCAAGAAATTGTCGTCATTAATTACCTGAACCCGCTGCAACTGACCCAGCCAGGCAAAAAACTCACTGTCGGGAATCGGATCGGCATTGTCCGTCGCTCCCAAAATATCCGTCCCCAAGCGAAACTGCGATCGCAACGCCCAAGCCCCAGCGCGATCGCGGCGCACATATTCCTGAGCGAAGCGGAAAACACTGGTTTCGCTCACCCCATCCTCATCGGGGCCAAACCCAAAGGGCGTCGGGCCAAACAAGGTAAACGTCTGTCCCGTGCGATAGGAAAAGCCCCAAGACAGGGCTAGCTCTTCGCGAAAGGAGCGAATCAGCGGTTGACGGTAAGTAAATTCATACAGCTCCGACTCGCCACTAATCTCCAACGCTTCAAATTGCCCACTAATGACCTCATTGCGATCGATGGTCGCCCGAAAGGCTAGCGTTCCATTTTTCGGGTTAATCGGCACCTCATAGCCCGCCTCCACCGTATAAGTCCCGACAAAATCAGCGAACCGGGGGCGATAGGACACAAAAACCTCATCTCCCAACCCCGTCAGATTACGATAAGCCAAATTAACCAATAGCCGCTCTCCCCCCACGCTGGGCGGTGAATAGTTATCCGCACCAATACTCGCAGCCAAGGGATTAGCTTCATCGACCCGCACCACTAAAACACTCTGTCCTACTCCAGTGCCCGCCCGCAAGCTCGCTTCCACATTCTCAATCAGGGGATCGCTGCGCAGCAGTCGCAACTGGTCTTCCAGGCTGCCCACATTCAGAGGCGTCCCTGTCCCCAGAGCAATCCGCGATCGCACATAAGTGCCCAAGCGCCGCGCCCCCTCAATTTCAATGGACTCCAGCCCCCCTTCCAACACCTGAATCGTCACCGTCTCTGTTCCCAGAGAATCCCGCACTAGCACCGCCCGCGACGTTAAATAGCCTTCATTAAGATAAAGTTGCGTAATTTTATCAGCCGCCCCCTGAAGCTCAGTCAAGGTAACCGTGCGTCCCTCCAGCGGCTCAATAATGGGCGCGAAGGTTTCAGTCCCAAACACGGAACTACCCGCCACCGCCACCGCCTTCACCACAAAGCTCTCAACACCCTCAGGCCCAGCTTGAGCAACCCTAGACGCGATCGCGCCGACCCGGACAAATCCACCGTCTCCATCCCGATTGTTCCTGGCAAATCAGCTCTGGCAACAGTCACATTGGCGATCGCGGCCAGAAAGGATAGCCAGCCAGCCAACCTGACAGTCGATCGGGCCCGGCGATGGACGGAACGGCGCAGACTAGACAACGGAAAAACTGCCTTAAACATGACAATAAAAAGATTAAACCAGGATTTTTGCCAGGTTGGTCATTGCTGGCAACCATTATACTGTTTCATCTAGCCCTAGTCAGAAAAGAGATACAATAAAACTTAAAATTTTAGATATTTGTCCGCAAGTCTTTCACTATACTTAGAAAATGCTAAACATCAAACTATATCAAGAATTCTTTGCCCCGACCTAAAACGGCACTGCCTTATCGCCCAACTTCCCATAAAATCTTGAGGCTATGGTTAAGAGTATTATTGGAGAGCGCTATCAAATCACTAAAGTCCTGGGAAGAGGTGCGTTTGGTCAAACTTATCTGGCTGAGGACATGCAGGTGCCAGGCCATCCCAAGTGTGTCGTCAAGCGGCTACAGCCCATCGCCAACGATAGCGCCACCCTCGCCGAGGCCAAACGGCTGTTTGCCCAGGAAGCGCAGGTTCTCTCGCGTTTGGGCGTTCACCCCCAAATTCCCCAACTCCTGGCCTATTACGAGGAAAAACTCTGTCTGGTGCAGGAATTTGTTGAAGGCCACGATTTAAGGGAGGAAATCGGCTCAGGCAAGCGCCTCTCAGAAGCAGAGGTCATCAAGCTCCTCAAAGAAGTGCTGGATATTCTGGTCTTTGTCCACTCTCAAAATGTCATTCACCGAGATATCAAACCGTCCAACCTGATTCGCCGTGTCGCCGATCACAAACTGGTGCTGATTGATTTTGGAGCCGTCAAGGAGATCGGCAGCCTCAAAGCGACCCCCGACGGACAAACTGCCTTTACCATTGCCATCGGCACGCCTGGCTATATGTCCCTAGAACAGCAAGGGGGCAAACCCTTTGTTGGCAGCGACATCTACGCTTTAGGCATGATCGCCCTGGTAGCCCTAACCGGGTTATCTCCAACCGAGTTACAAGAAGATACGCGCAGCGGCAAGGAGATTCTACAAAAAGAAGCCCGTGTTAGCAAGAAATTGACGACTATCATCGATAAAATGGTCTGCTTGAATTGGCGGGAGCGCTATCAAACGGCCCAAGAAGTCCTCAATGAATTAGAGCGGCCCTATCGCCTGCCCATCCTGCTGCCGGGGGGGCCGCTGGTTCAAGCTCGGTGGCATCGCTGCCATTCTGGTTTTCGGGTTTTTTATGGTTCCCTTTGCTCGCTCAGTCTATTTGCTCATCCAGGCCAATACCCTGGCCGATGCAGGAGACTATCAAGCCGCGATCGCCAAGTACGACGAGGTCTTAGAAATCTATCCCAACTCCCACAAAGTCCTGTATTTACGCGCTTTTCCCCTCAGCCAGCTCAGCCGCACGGAAGAACAACTCGCCTCCTGCGATCGCGCCTTAAAATTCGACCCTGCCTTTATCGAAGCCTGGAACTGTCGGGGACTCGCCCTTAAAGATCTGGGTCGATTTGAAGAAGCCCTGACCGCCTACAAAAAAGTCAACGAACTTCAGCCCAGTTACAAAGAAGCCTGGAACAACAAAGGCGAAGTGCTGCTCAAACTCAAGCGGCCCGAAGAAGCTCTAGCCGCCTTTGATCGGGCCAAGCGCGTCGATCCCCAGTACTTATTTGCTTGGAACAACTTTGGCAATGCTCTCTATCAGTTGAAACGCTATCCCGAAGCCGTTGCCGCCTACTCCAAAGCCATCGAACTCGATCCCAACTATGCCTACGCTTGGAACGGTCGCGGTAACGCCCTCCGGATTTTAGGCCGCTACGAGCAAGCCCTCAGAGACTACGAACAAGCAGTGACCCTAGATCCCGAATTTTTTGAAACGCTATACAACGCCAGTCTCGTCCACGAAGCCTTAAACCAGTACGAGAATGCCCTAGCTGACTTGGACAAGGCGATCACGATTAAACCAGACTATACGACTGCCATTCGCAAACGGGAAGAGCTACTCGCTCGGCTCAATCGCTAAAAAAAGCGCAGGTGAAGGGTTCTAATCGCTTTTATCCCGCACCCAAACCCCAAGATCAAGGAAAATCAACGGATTGTGTTTAAAATGGCAGCCAGCGCAAGTCTAAAATCATGCGCAAGTCGCCGCGCGTACCAGGGTGCTTACGCTCCGGTCGCAGGTCTTCGCTAGCCATTTCATAAAAGACCTTACTGGCGGGTTCCCCCGCGGGAAGCGTAAATAAAACGCGACTGGGATTGCAACCCAATTGAACAGGGTCTTGAAGGCAAACCACCCCTTGAGAATCCACTTTTCCGGTCATCAGGGCAAGCGCTTGCTGGTCGCCGCGATCGTAATAGCCTTGCAACTTTTCCGCTACGCCCTGGCAAAGTTGAGCTGCTTCGCTGGCATCCGGATAATATTGAGGTACCCAATTGAGGATAGGGCGAGACTGAACGCCCTGAGCGTCACGAAATTGTACCGACGTTACCGCCACCGCGCCGCTGCGATCGCAGCTAAAGACGGCATTTTTGTTAGAAGCAGACGCAGCAGTTTCGCCCGTCATCGCGCTGGGTTGGATAGCGGGTTTACCCCAAGTAGGAGCAGCCCAGCTCCCACTAGCCAGGGTCAGGGACATCAGAGCAAACACGGGAGTCATCAAGTGAACTTTCATCGTTGTCATTCCTCCTTTCTAATAATCAAAGCCAAATCAAAAATAGGGGTTTAGGCAGACCTAGCGCCAAATCAGGCGGACTCTTCAATTGGCAAGTGAAAAGGCTTATGGCAGTGAGAGATAGAGCCTAGTCTTTTGGGCAGCAAGCCCCGCTCAAATGGCGAAGACGGTTTTTGGCAACTGGCGATCGCCTTTAGCAGGCCCCAAGGGTCGATACTCTAAAAACAGCCAGGCATCGCTATCATAGCCGATTATTTTCTGTGTTTCTATCGATCGTTACAGTCTCTAACGCCTCGATTACGCAAAGGAGCGGGCTGGGTTTAACTGCCACCAAGGCCTCAGCTCAGTATGCTAAGCTAGAAAAGTTGTCTAATCTCGCACATCCAGGGCTTCGGGTGTTTTTGCCGCGCAAAATCCACCTGGATGGAGGATTAACCCGAACAGGAGCAAACTGAACGTGTCTGTTGTTACCCTCTCTGAACTGCTAGAGTCAGGGGTTCACTTTGGCCATCAAACCCGCCGCTGGAACCCCAAAATGTCCCCTTACATTTACACGGCTCGCAACGGCGTCCACATTATCGATCTGGTGCAAACCGCCCAGTTACTGGAAGAAGCTTACGCTTTTATCCGTAATTCCTCAGAACAGGGCAAGCGCTTCCTGTTTGTGGGCACCAAGCGTCAGGCTGCCGGAATTATCGCCCAAGAAGCCAGTCGCTGCGGCGCATTTTATGTCAATCAGCGGTGGTTAGGGGGAATGCTGACCAATTGGGAGACCATTCGCTCCCGCATTGAACGCCTCAAGGAACTCGAAGAACTGCAAGACAGTGGCAATCTCGATCGCCGTCCCAAAAAGAAGCGTCTGTATTACGTCGCGAGCTAGAGAAGTTACAGAAATACCTGGGCGGGATCAAAGGAATGCGTCGCTTACCCGATGTGGTGGCGATCGTGGATCTGCGGCGGGAACACAATGCCGTTCTCGAATGCCAAAAACTCAACATTCCCGTGGTGGCGCTGCTCGATACTAACTGCGACCCCGATTATGTGGACATTCCAATTCCCGCTAATGATGACGCTATTCGCTCAATTAAGCTAATTCTAGGCAAGCTAGCCAATGCTATCTATGAGGGACGCCACGGCCAGCTCGATAGCGATCTCGAAGAGGAGTACGACGAATTTGACGATACCCTCGATCAGTATGGCTACGACGAAGAAAAAGACGATGGGGAACCAGAGGGTGAAGGCGACGGCAACGAGTAACCCCCCCCTCTTCTAAATTTCCCTGGTTAGGGCCGTCTTTGTCCCCTGGGGCAGGGCGGCTTCTTGATGTGCCCAACCAATCAGCAGATCAAAAGTCGGGCCCGTTCATTATTTGAGCACGGACGTGTCATCATGGTTTATAGAGTAGGAACCAGAGAGAACATGGCGGAGATATCGGCAAAACTTGTCAAAGAGTTACGGGAAAAGACCGGCGCTGGCATGATGGACTGCAAAAAGGCGCTGCAAGAAAGTGACAGCGATATGACCAAAGCTATGGAGTGGCTGCGGCAGAAAGGGATCACCTCGGCCGAGAAAAAGGCTGGTCGCACAGCAGCAGAAGGATTGGTAGACAGCTACATCCACACTGGCGGTCGCATCGGCGTATTGGTAGAAGTTAACTGCGAAACCGACTTTGTGGCCCGCCGTCCTGAGTTTCAAGCTCTGGTGCGCGATATTGCGATGCAGATTGCCGCCTGTCCTAACGTAGAATATGTCAGGATAGAAGACATTCCCGAAGATGTGGCTCAAAAAGAGTCTGAGATCGAGATGGGCCGGGACGATCTGGGCAATAAACCAAAAAACATTAAAGAGAAAATTGTGGAAGGTCGCGTGCAGAAGCGGCTCAAGGAGTTGTCTCTGCTGGATCAGCCCTACATTCGGGATCAAAGCATTACCATCGCAGAACTGGTCAAGCAAAGTGTGGCTAAATTAGGCGAAAACATTCAGGTGCGGCGCTTTACTCGGTTCCTTTTGGGAGAAGGGATTGAAAAAGAAGAAACTAATTTCGCCGCGGAGGTTGCCGCTCAAACGGGGCAGAAATAGCTGCTTCTCTAGAGCCTAACCAAAGTTATGGCTGTCCATGATAGCCAAATTCTTAACAAGCTATTGCCAGAGACAGCAGCCAAAACGTAATTTTTTGACAGCGGCAATTGGTCAGTCACCCGCCTGGAAGCAAACGCCAGGGAACGGCTGTCTTTTGCCCTTTGTTATTTTTAGTAGGCATAAACCAGCTCCCATAAATGGCGCGAAAACTGAGTCAAATTCAGCAGGATTTAGCGGCGATCGCCCAAGAAGTCACGGAGATCGCCAAGCAATTGCAGGAACTGTATCAAAATTATTTTGACGCTTTAAGTCGCTCGACCCAAAAACAGTTAATTTTGGCCAGCTATCAAATTTGTACCCAAGCTTACCCAGAAGCGTTTCTGACCATAACGGTGCGCCAGCGCCAGCGCCTTCAGGAACAGCTTAAAACCACGGGCAAGCAGTTGCGATCGCAGTTGTTGACCTTATTAACCCTTAAGGGCAAACCCCCGGCGCTGGTAGAGTTATCCAAAGAACCCCTGGAAGAGTCCAGTCCCCTACCCCTGGCGGAAGCGGCTAGGGCGGCGGCGCGGCGGCGAGAATTGGTGATTAATTTGGAATTACCCGGAGAGAGCGAACCCCCAGTTCCGCCCGACCCGGTTGACAGCGAAACCGCCGTGATGGCCTTCGAGACAGACAACCCGGAGGAGCTACTGGAGTGGCACCAGGTTTTAGAAATGGCGATGGATGACGTTTTGGCGGATCTGTCCCGCCAGGCCAATCGTTACTTACAGGAATCACAAATATTGCCCGAACAGCTATCGGCTAAATTGCTAGATATGGCGATGCAGTCGGAGGAGCGAACTAATTCAACCAGCAGACCACCCAATTTACTTAATTTGATGGTTGAAACCAAAGACCAGGAAAATTCCGAAAGAATTGCTAAGATTGTCGCCATTCGCCTGCGCCTGTCCGAGCTAGAATTTAGCGATCCAGGTTTGAGTGCCCAGCACCAACAGATCCGCAAAACCATCGATCGCGTCAATCAACTGCGCCAGCAATATCAAAAACGGCAGCGAGAACAGGCGGTAGCGGCGGCAGAGGCAGCTTGGCGGGCAACGTGGTTTGAAGGAGAGGTTTAGGATAGCGCCACGGGGATGATGACGACAGACTGGGATTGGCTAAGGTTGCAGAAGGCGCTGGCAGTGGAAGCAGAGCGGGGCTTTACGGACTTAATGGGCAGGCAGTACCGTTTTAGTGAGTTTCTCTGTCTCAGTCTCGGTCAATCGCCCCCTGCTGCCACGCCTCCCACCGAGCGCCGCCGCACTCAGGAATTGGCCGCTCAATTTGCCCGCTATTCCCAGCTTACCCGCTCAGAACGGCAGCATTTGGTAGCAGAAACTCGGCGTTTTTTGCTGAAGATTCAGCGAATTCTAGCGGCTCCCAGCCCATCCCCGCCTCAGTTGCCCCGGACAGCCCCCCTGGCGGGAACTTGCGGGCCGCGTCCTGGCCTTAATCAGCCGTTGCGGGACTTATCGGGCGTTGGCCCGAGCCGTAGCGAACAGTTGGGCCGGTTGGGGTTGGTTTACGTGCGGGATTTGCTGTTTTACTATCCTCGCGATTACATTGACTATGCCCGTCAGGTCAAGATTGCCCAGTTAGTAGCCGGGGAAACGGTGACGGTAATCGGAACGATTAAGCGCTGCACTTGCTTTACCAGCCCCAAGAATCAAAAACTGACTATTTTTGAATTGCAGCTACAAGATGCGACCGGGAACCTGAAATTAAGCCGTTTTTTTGCGGGGGGACGCTTTAATCAGGTGGGCTGGCAGCAAAAATACAAGCGGCAATACCCCGTGGGGGCGATCGCAGCGGCCTCAGGACTGGTCAAGCAGAGTAAATACGGATTTACCCTGGAAAATCCCGAAATCGAAGTGCTGGAAAGCAGCCGGGATGCCATTGAATCAGCGGAAATTGGGCGGGTTT
>JAAUTE010000171.1 GCA_012031815.1 Chloroflexaceae bacterium | reverse complement strand
CGGAGGCGGCCGAGGGTTGGCGTTGTCAGGAGTTGCGATCGCAGTCCCAGAAGTTAGCCGACGAGATGGTAGCACGGGCGAGATGAGCGTGGAAGAAGCCCGCAAATTTGTCGATGACATGCTCATCCAAGCCCAACAGCAGCAGGCAACCCAGCAGCCCCCGCCACCCCCAGCACCGGTCAGACAGCCCCGTCCCATCGAAATTGTGGTTGAAGAAGGGGACAGCCCGCCCCCATCGGAAAATATCGACGACCTGCGGACGCAGGTAGAAGCCCTGGAAGAAGAACTGCGCCGTCTGAAGTAACGCGCCGAACTCAATGACCGCTAGGTGTGATAAAGCTCTAATGGCAGGATTTCCCCAAAAAATGGAAGACTGGCTCAAAGAATGGCTCACGGAAATTGAAATGACCCTCCTCCAAGTCGATCGCTTTTTCCAAGACATGCAGCAGGCGATCGGGGTTGCTGTTGCCGATCTGGACGCAACCCTGGAGACCACCCTCGAATCGGCGATCGCCCAATTGCAACGGGCAGACGAGCCAGACTGGTTGCCTCCCAGCGAGGAGCGGGAGCCATTATTGATGCGCCTTGAGGATTTAGAACTGTTGGAGTGGCCCGCAGCGGAAACCCCCAGCCATCGAGCCTGTGTGGGCTGTCGCCACTATCACGGTCAGTACTATGGCAGTAACTTTCTCGTCTGTGCCATGCATCCCTACGGTCAAGGGGATGACCATTGTCCCGATTGGGAGGGCTATGCTCACTCTTAAGGACTTAGTCGTTGCTAGCTAGCTGTTCGTACCCGTTCCGTATAGTCTTTCGGGCGTAGTTGGCGAAAGCTCTTCAGGGTCAGTTGACACACCTTGGCAGGCAGGTAGGAGAGCAGCAGTCCCAGGACAAGGCGACGGGGATTACCCAAAACCTGTTGGGATTCCTGGAGGAGCTGCCGTCCTTGGCGAGCCTCCCCCCCTTCCAGCAGCCGCAGGCCCAGATCCAGCTTGGCGTTAGCCAGCTTGCGGCGGCGAAATTCTTCCAACTGGGGGTCAGGAAAGCCATAACTGTCAATACAGAACACCTTAGCCCGCAGAAAATGCAAATTTTGTTTGAGGCTGGTCTGGCCGCCGTGGAAGCGGTATTCCATCAAGTATTCCGGCAGGAAATAACCCTTTTTGCCTAAAATTGCCAGCCGTACCAGCAGATCGAAGTCCTCGCACCCATCTGCTTCCGGTCGCATGTAATCAACTTCCGCCAAACAGGCCCGGCGGAACAGGGTCGATCCCACCTGCAAGCTCTGATACTCAAAGGTCTGCCGCATCAAGTCAGGAATGACCCCCGCGCTCAAGCGGTCTTTACCCCAGCGGGCGGCATTTTCTTGGGTAGCGGCCACTTCGCGATCGCCACGGGCATTAATGATCCAGTGGTTGGTGCAGACAAAATCCACGGCGGGATGTTCGTCGAGAATAGCCACGGTTTTGGCGAGAAAGTCTGGGGTTAGGCCATCGTCATCGTCAAATTTGATGAAATACTCACCGCGAGCCGCTGCAAATCCAGAGCGCATATTACGGCTGCGGCCCAGGTTTTGCGGGTGGCGCAGGTAGCGAATCCGGGGGTCTTCCCAGGCGTTAACAACCTCTGGGGTGTTGTCCTTGGAGCCATCGTCGCAAATAATTAGCTCAAAATCGCCGTAGGTCTGATTTAGGACGCTATTCACCGCGTAGGTGAGGTAGTGGACGCGATTGTAGGTGGGAATGCAGACGGTGACTTTACTCATCGGTGGCTCGCAAAGAGAAGTTGTCTGGCTAAGAAAAGGTTTTTTGCAGTTTTTTGACGGCTTTTTGTACCTGGCGGTTAGCTTTGGCCAACAGGCCCGCGATCGCAACTGGGTGGGCCTGGCTTCGGGATTTTTCAGGAAGCGGTAGTGCAAGAAGGTGTCTTTGTAGCGGATATCGGCGTCTTCTCCCCGGCAGAGGCGGGCAAAATCCGCTGAGGAGTAATTCATGTAGTGGATGCGGTGAATGGGTTTGCGTCCCTGCTCGTTGTAGAGGACGTTATCGATATTCACAAAGGGGTCGGCATCGGCACAATTGCCCGTGCGCTCCTGGCTGTCGGGGCTGAGGGTGTAGTTAAACAGGGGGCGATCGCAGCGTAGGGTCAGGTAGTTAAAGAGAAAAACGTCATCCCACCAGCCATTGCCGTTGATCCAGGTGACCTCGTTATCCTCGATGAGGCGTTTTTGTAGCTCGGCCACTTCTTCCGGAGGAAACAGTCCGCCTTTGCTGGCAAAAAAACTGCCGCAGTGGAGGCGGGGGCGAATGTCTGCTTCTCGGTAAAGTCCCGTGGCTTCGATGAGAGGAATGTTGAGAGCGGCCACGGGGGTGGCTTTGGCATGTTCCCAGTCGTTGAAGACAAAATCGTAGGTCTGGAGCCGCTCGAAGATGTCTTCAATGGGTTTCATGGCCAGGTTATCGGCTTCGTAAAAGACAAACTCGTCGAAGGGCCCGTCAAAGGTGGCGAATTTGCGCTGGAGGTGGCCGCCGTACCACTTGGGGCGAGTGGATTTGGGCAGTTGGTTGCGGGGATGGCGGCCCAGACTTGATGGGCGAAGGTTTCCCAGCGATCGATGGCAGCTTGGTTGTCAAAGAGGCTGACCTTGGGGCGCTGCTGGATTTCCTGTTGGACGCGATCGAGGCGATCGTCGTAGGGAATGATGCAGATGGGCAGTTCTGTGCCGACGTTTTGTTCAATGCTGTTGAGGAGGGCAATGAGCTGGTCGTAAACCACGTCGTTGGCCAGGGTGTAAATCCCGCGAGTCATGGGGTCGTCCTTGAACAAAAGCGCTGTTAATAGCCTACACCAGGTGTTTGCTGTCGGCGAACTGGGGATTGAGTCCAGCGATCGCAGCAGCTTTGGTATAACTGGGGGTAGAATTCCCTACTTGCTAGCCGGCTAGATCCTATGAGTTCTCCCACTATCGCTGCGATTATTTGCACCCACAATCGCGATGGCTATTTAGGGGCGGCGATCGCCAGCCTGTTGAACCAAACCTGTGAGGATTACGAGGTGTTGGTGGTGGATAATGCTTCTACTGACCGCACTCCTGGGGTGGTGGCGGAATATTTGGGCGATCCGCGCCTGCGCTACCTGTATGAACCAGTTTTGGGACTCTCTTCGGCCCGCAACCGGGGGGGCGAAGGAAACCACGGCTCCGATTTTGGCCTATCTCGACGACGATGCGGAGGCCAGTCCTCAATGGCTGGCGGTGCTGGCAGCAGCTTACGCGGCCAATGACAAACTGGCGGTGGCGGGGGGTAAGGTGACCCTGCTGTGGCCGGAAGGGGTTACCCCTCCTCCCTGGCTGTCCGAGGGCTTGGCGACGGGTTTGGGGGCCTACGATTTGGGGGAGGAGATGGTTTTGATTGAACAGCCAAATTTGACGCCGAGGGGGTTAAATTACTCCCTGCGCCGCACTTTTCTGGAGCAGGTGGGCGGGTTTGATGTGAATTTGGGGCGAGTGGGCAAAAATCTGCTCTCCAATGAGGAGCTGTACATGACGGAGCTGGCGTTGCAGGGGGGCTGGCAGGTGGCCTATTTGCCGGAAGCCCTGGCGGCTCACAATGTTTCCCTGGAGCGGACGAAGGCGGATTGGTTTTTGCGGCGGAGTTGGTGGCAGGGGATCAGTGAATGCTACCGGGAGCAGGTGGCGGGCCGGGCGGGGTTGGGGCAGTTGCAGCGGGGCGGCGATCGCCTGGTGCGGGGTTTGTATAAAAGCTTGAAATATTTTGGCGATCCGGCCCTGCGTTTTGATAATTTTGCCTATGCCTACGGTCAGGTGGGCTATCTCAGCGCGGTGGTGCAATCCTGGTTTGGCAAGGCCAAGTGGCAGAAGTAAGGGACTGCCGCTGAAACCTCATTGTTGAAGTCCAAAAGGGGAAACGCCAAGACTTTTTCTCGGAAAGCCAGGCTTTTTTCTCGGCCCGTGCAGTAATTTTGTGAAACCTTATCCATTTTTGCGGGGGCGATCGCTACTTTCTGGTTTTGGGTTATGATGAACACGATTTAACTGGCGAACCACCAATGGTGACTCTGAGCGAAATAGAAGTAGCGATTCAACAATTGCCGGAGCGGGAGATTAGGGAGCTAGCAGCCTGGTTACAAGCTTATCTTGAGGATCAATGGGAGCGGCAACTGGAGTCTGACTTGCAATCCGGCAAGTTAAATCAGCTAATTGCTAGAGCGGAAGCAGACATTGCGGCTAACCGAGTGAGGGGTCTTGATGAAGTCCTTGACAACGTAAAGTCGGTACGTGTAGTAGCACCTGAGCCTACTAACCGAGTGAGGGGTCTTGATGAAGTCCTTGACAACCCCTGATTTTTGGGAAGCTTACGCGGCATTGCCTCAAACGATTAAAGAAAAAGCACGAAAAGCCTATGGACTTTGGCAGGAAAATCCTTCTCATCGCTCACTGCACTTCAAAAAGTGGGTAAAATCTTTGGTCAGTGCGAGTAACCCTTGGCTATCGAGCGTTAGCTTTGAAGAAGAACGATGACTATTACTGGATTTGGATTGGTACTCATGAAGAATATGAGACGCTTTTGAATTAGCGCGATCGCCGAAGTTCAAAACCTTATCCTTGGGGGATAAAAGGGGAAACGCCAAGCTTTTTTCTTGGCCCGTGGCGTAATTTTCTCGGACGGTGCAGAAATTTTCTCGGCTAATGGAGAAATTTTGTGAAACCTTATCCATTTTTGCGGGGGCGATCGCTCTTTGGAAGTGTGGCAAAAGTGAACGGGGCGCGGTTATTCCACCCAAACCGTTTTGATGTTGACAAATTCCTGAATGCCGTAGCTGCCTAATTCCCGTCCGTAACCCGATCGCTTAATGCCGCCAAAGGGTAGGCGGGGATCGGATTTGACCATGCTATTGATAAAGACGGCTCCGGCTTCTATTTCGTTAATCAAGCGCTGTTGTTCGGCGGCCTCGGCCGTCCAGGCACTGGCCCCCAGGCCAAAGGGTGTCCGGTTGGCTAAGGCGATCGCCTCATCCAGGTTGGCTACTCGAAATAGGAGGGCGACGGGGCCAAAAAAATTCCTCTGTGTCAGCCATCGTGCCGCTCAGGGGAATCTGACTCAAAATAGTCGGCGCAGTAAAAATTGCCGGGGCCTTCTAGGGACTGGCCGCCGGTTAATAACCTTGCGCCTTGGGCGATGAGTTGTTGAACCTGTTGGTGCAGTTCGTCGCGAATTTTGACCGTTGCCAGGGGGCCAAGGTCGGTGGTTTTTTCCAGGGGGTCGCCTAGGGTTAACTGCTCAAATTGGGCCACAAGCTGCTGCTCGAAGCGCTCAAAAATACGCTCACTGACAATAAAGCGTTTGGCCGCAATACAAGACTGTCCATTATTTTGCAATCTTGCGTTCGTCGCTGTGGCAACCGCTGCGGCTAGATCGGCACTTTCCAGGACAATAAACGGATCGCTGCCGCCCAATTCTAAGACGGTTTTTTTGATTTGTTTGCCGGCGGCTGCGGCTAAACTAGCTCCGGCCAATTCGCTGCCTGTGAGGGTTGCGGCTTGGATGCGCTCGTCGTCAATGAGGGTTTGAACCTGCTCGGAGCCGATGAGTAAGGTCTGGAAGGCTCCCTCTGGAAAACCGGCTCGCTCAAAAATTTCGGCGATCGCCAAAGCGCACTGGGGCACGTTGGAGGCATGTTTAAGGAGGCCCACATTGCCTGCCATGAGGCGGGGGCGGCAAAGCGAAACACTTGCCAAAAGGGAAAGTTCCAGGGCATGACTGCCAAAATAATGCCCAGGGGTTGGTAGCGAATAAAACTGTGACTTGCTTCCGTGGCAATGGTTAGATCAGCGAGGTAGGAAGCGGCCTCCTTGCCATAAAAACGACAGACCCAGGCACATTTTTTCACTTCGGCGATCGCGCTTTTAATCGGCTTGCCCATTTCCAGGGTAATGAGCTGGCCCAAGGCGGTGGCTTCGTCTTCCAAAATTGCAGCGGCCCGCTCCAGCCACTGGGTTCTCTGCCCAAAGCTTGTGTAGCGATAGCGCTCAAAACTCGCCTGGGCGATCGCCAGTTTCTCTTCAATTTCGGGGTCGCTCAGGGGAGCAAAGGTTTGCAGGGTTTCTCCGGTGGCCGGGTTAATGCTGGCGATCGCCATTGAGTTGGCCCTCTTATAAATCGTGGTACTTCATCTGCAACCATGATAAACGCGACCCCTGGCAGCAGACGTTTCAGTTTATATCAATTAACTCCTGGCTCGCAATAAATCGAGGCTAAATTTCAGTGGGAGGGTTGGTTTTACCGAGCAATTTCTTCAGATATAAATAAGCTTCTTCTGGGGTTAGCAATTCACCTTCTGGCTTTCCAGAGAAGTGAAACTGCCAGGAGTCAGGATAGAAATAAATCGTAAAATGGTTGAGCATACCCTGGTGCATGGCTTGCTTGGCCAGGGATTCTGCGGCTTCTGCTAGGGAAATTTCATCATGAAAGTTGGGTTTGTCCATTCATTGTTTCCTCAATTATTAAAACGTTGTTCTTGGCCAAACTGGGGAGCGGCGCTAAGAATTGGCTAGAAAAACGCCTAGGAAAAAGTTTACCAAGGGACTCAGTTCAATGGCAAGGGGCGTCGCAATCTCTACCAGAGGAGATAATTCCCCGTTAGCCCAGAATCTCCGAGCCAGTTAAGCTGACTTCCAGGAATGAAATCATCTGAATCCTGTGTCGCTGGGTTGTTGAAGATGCGATCGCCATCGCCCACTCTGACTTACTGGCTCTCATCTGACGGCACTGCGAATAGGCGTTTCCAGGAGCGTCTCAGGCATTTTCGCGCAAGCCAACCTCATTGCTAGCGATTTGGGAAAAAGCCTTGGAAATAGGATAGCGGAGATTTTTCTATTGCAGTAAGTTTTCAATTTCCTCATCTGTAAACCCAAACTGTCTAAAAATTCGCAGTACGTAAGCAGGAGACATTTCTCTTGCTCCCATATCAATTGGGACAATTCGTGTTTTGTCTCCAACAAGACGAGTATAAAGACGATGATCGCCTTTCCCTTCTCGGTAAAACGTGCAACCAGCATTTTCTAACAGTCTAATTAATTGCTTGGGTTTTAAAGAGGGAATATTTTTAGGCATAAACCGCTCGGAATTCGTAAACTTCTGCGGTTGGCTCCTGAGATTCTATCGTCAAAAAACTCATGTAATTCTCTAATGGGAATGGGAGCGGCATAAATATCAGTTCTAGATTCAGAAACGGCTTGCAGTGATTCAATAGCTTGTTTGAGCTTGGCAATGGCGGAATCTTGGGTTTCGCCCTGGCCGACAATTCCATTCTCTAAACACAAAGCTACCCAATACCCGGCACTGTGCCGCAGAACAACAGTGTAGAAATCCATTCTGTCTGCCTTATCAATATAGTTTCACTTTTGTATCGTAGAACAGCTTTGACAATTTAGCCCAGAATCTCCGAGCCAGTTAAGCTGACTTTCAAGAACGGAATCATCAGAACATTATTCGTTCTAGTTTCTGCGATTTGTTTGAATCCTGTGTCGCTGGGTTGTTGGTAAACCAGGATGCGATCGCCAAGGAGATCCACCACCCAAACTTCAGGAATGCCATGCCGAGCGTATAAGGGAGCTTTAACGCTGCAATCGTATTCCAGGCTAGATTCTGCAACCTCAATAATGAGAAAAATATCCTTCGCTTCAGGATGGCGCGTGCTGTAAAAATCCTCTCGCGGTTTCAAGACAGCAATGTCCGGTTGCGGTTCGCTACGATCGCCTAAACGAATAGAACTTTGCACCCAAACAATTCCTCGCTCGCCCAGCTTACGACACAACCCCCGCGTTAACCGAGCCACACAAGCACCGTGACGAAACCCAATCGGGGACATGCAGATAATTTCTCCCTCAATTAGCTCCAGGCGATCGCGATCGCTAAAATTCCGGCCGCTCCCATCTGGTCAAATTGTTCGACTGAAAACTGTAATCTCCGGGGAATCAGATCGACCGCCATTGCCCACGCCAACTCACTGGCTCTTATTTTAACCAGTTCCTGAGTCTGCCCTGACTGTCCCACCCGCCGCGATCGCCCAACTGCGTCCAGGAATCGCTCAAGGACGGGGAGGAATAATGCCCCCTTATCCAGAAATCACTAAACCGCAAACAGGGCTTATAGAATGGCACCTGGAAATAATTCCCACCTATCAGAAAATGATTAAACCGCAAGCAGGACTTATAGAACGGCAGCCAGAAATAATTCCCACCTATCAGGAAATGGTTAAATCTCTAGGAAAACTTATGGAACGGCAATCAGGAAGGATCGCTGAGTCCACAACGACGCCTAGACCGGGATGGGGATGACTGCCTCGCCGCTCAACTGAAAAGCTTCGTGGGCTGCTTGCAGGGCCTTGACCCCATCCTGCTGAGCTACCACGCAACTCACCTTAATCTCGGAGGTGGCAATCATTTGAATGTTGATCCCTTGGCGGGCCAAAGCCTCAAAAAATCGCGCCGCTACCCCCGGCTGACCCATCATGCCCGCCCCCACCGCGCTCACTTTAGCCACTTCCGTGTCCACCAGGATTTCCACCGCCCCTAAACTCCCACCCAGGGCCGTGAGGGTCGCGCGAGCCGCCTCCGCTTCTCCCTGGGAACGGTAAAAGCAATGTCCCTGGTCGGCTGGCCGTCCACGATCCGGCAGCGCTGGGATTGAATGATGGTATCGACGCTGATATTACTGGCCGCTAAAGCACTAAAAATTTTCGCCGCCAT
>JAAUTE010000170.1 GCA_012031815.1 Chloroflexaceae bacterium | reverse complement strand
GGGCAGGGGGGGCCTTCAATCAGTAAGCTCTTCCGGGTTTGGAGGTCATTGGAGCCGCGAGAATCAACGAACCAGCGGCGATCGCCGGCTTGGGCATAGCGTTTTAAGCGAATGACCGCCAGGTCGCTCCGGGACTGACGATAGTGGTCAATCACCGCCTTGGCGCGGGCCTGTTGCTCCTTACCCCGCTGCTGACCCAGCCGGCCCAATCCGGTCACCTGGGTCAAGGTCACCTCGGCTCCCACCGGCTCCTCAACGGCGATATAGTCGATGGTCTCCACCGCAATCCCCAGCATTGCCGCTAGCTCCGCCAGGTCGCCCGTGGCATCCAGGAACAAATTCTTCGCCGCTGCCTGGGCGATCGCCACCAGATGGCGATCGACGGTGGTAACGGTCAATGTGCCGTAGCTGAGGCTGAGGTAGCCCACCTCGCCCTGGAGAACCCGAATAACCGGCAGCAGCCACTGCTTAATCACCTCAGCAAGGCGAGTAGCGGTTTGGGCATCCCGTTCCTTAAGCTTGCGGCGGACGCCAGCGGGCAAATCGCCCAAGTCCACCCCATAGTCTGCTGTCCAATTAAGGCAGCTTAAATCGGGAGCGAGGGCTTGCTGAAGAACATCGAGATCCAGGTCTGCCGGTAACAGCGCCGCCAACTGCTCCTGGAGCTGGTGGTGATGCCAGCCGTAGCGGTCAGGCTGTTTGATAGCGCCGGTGAGGAGCAGCCGCAGGCGGGACAGGAAAGGCTGGAGCTGCTGGGCTTCTCGGGCCGTGTGGGTCATCAGAGCCACCATTGTCGCCTGGATATCCTCCTCAGAAACCGTCAGTACCTGGCGGTTGTGGAGCATCCTTTCGTCCCAAATCAGGGCAGTGCCACTGTAATCAAAATAATCGGGGCTGGACAAGCTGGCTGGGTGGATGATCGTCCGCTCCTGGGCCAGGGCCTCCCGGCGTTGGGCCTGCCAGCCAAAGACCGCCCCAGCGCTACAAGCTTCACGGTGGGCACACATATTGCACCTGGCGGAGAGCCGACGGTGATCGCCCTCCCCTGGCCTTCTCCTCTTTCACTGAGTCACATATTAATTCCCGATCTTTACTGTACGGTTTAGGCTGACAAAGAATGTTCTACTGCTACAAATTATGTACAAATTCCGGCGACTGCCTTAACAGTTTACAAGCATGCTACCGTTGAGTAGCGAGCGAATCAAGCGGGATTTCAGCAGGATTTAACCAGCCTGTCGCTCCAATGGTGCTAATTGCCGCGATCACTCACCTCCTTAAAAATACAAGAATCCTCAACCGTAACCTGTTGCCCATTTAATAATGATTGAAACATTAATAGTGCTTTTGCAACCATTGCCGTAAATTCTGTTCCGCTGCAACTTCATCTTCCTGAGCTTGAGCGAGAAATTCATATAATCTAATTTTAGGAACCCCTGGGAAAGTACGACTAATCTCTACTTCTTTGTATTGTTCGCCTTGAAGTTGATAAATTTGCCACGTTTGTCCATCAAAACGCCAAAATTCAGGTATCCTCATGCTGGCATAAAGCCTTGGTTTATCAATATCAGTATGAGTAATATCTACTTCTATCACTAAATCGGGGGGTGGATCTTGCTGTAAATTTACTTTTTTCCCCGCTACTCGCGGTTGATTTTGGATGTAGTAAGCATTATCTGGTTCTGCACCTCTATCTAAATCCTTCCTGTCCAACGTCGTAGATCCCATGGTTTTTATTTTTAACCCCATCTCCACAACGAGAATACGAATAAACAAGCCGATCAGTTCTCGGTAAAATTCATGTTCTTCTAGGGGCATGGTAATTTCTAATGTGCCGCGATCGTAAATAAGACGGGCAGAACGGCTCTCACCAATGGCTTGAAGAATCTGTTGATATCTCTGCCAGTTCAGATGGTGGAATAGTACCCGTTGTTCACCAATAGTTGGTGGCGGATTTAACAGTAAAGGAGTTACAGCCATAACCGACGGAAGTTAGGAGTATTTAATTATGATAGCGAGAAGTGTCATGTGCAATTTAGAGGCAAGATGCTGTTTTGAAAGTTGAAGGGGGAAAAGCTCATAGGGATTAATGACCTGAAAATACCTTAGCGACCGTGGTTTTAGCTGAAGCAGCAGTGATCGCTCCCCCTGATTCCTGACCTCCCCGGCTAACCAAACCTCTCCCCTCGGCTCCAAGCGCGAACGTAAATCTTTCCGCTACAATCCCTCGCCCTGCTCGGCTCCCGGCTCTCTCCGACCTCAGCGACGCTCACCCCTCACCGACCATTAAACGACCTGGTCGCGATCGCACCTCGTGGGCCTCCCCCTGTCCCATTAGGTCTTGTCCCGGTCACTACCGGATAACGGCGATCGCTCTCCTCTACGCAAATCCCCTTACTGGTTGGACTTGAAAAAGTTTCCACTACAACTCAACGCCACCCCGGTTTCCTGTCCTAGCTTTGCTTGTGACGATCGCTCCCCTTCCCTCTCCTCCTTCCCCTTCGCGATCGCTCCCCCCCTCTGCTCCCAGGTGTGATCGCTTCCCCTAATTCCTGACCGCCCCTGCTAACCTGACCCTTTCCCATCGGCTCCAGGCGCGATCGCAAAAGTTTCCACTACAGCCCCCCGCCCAACTTCGCTCCCGGCAACCCTGTCTGCGATCGCTCCCCTCCGTCCATCCAATGACCTAATCGCGATCACCCCTCTGGCCTCTCCCGCCTGGTCTTGTCCCGCTCGCTACTAAGATAACGGCTTTAGGCGTAGCTATGCCGGAGGCTTATCGCCCCCCTCTCCTTCGACCAGCACCCTTTCCTCCTCTGCTTTCTAGCTTTCTTAATGCTTCTATTTAGCTAGAACCAAATTACCGCTCGCACCTGGCCTGCTACTTCCTCCCCTGCTACCTCTTTTGGCTGAGACACGAAGCGCGATCACTTTCATCGCCGCCACCGCTTGCCCTTGCGCTCAGCTCGGTGATCGCCCTCCTCTGTCCTCATCTTCTCCTACATGGCTACGTCCTGCTCATTAATCAGATAACGCCAATCACCTACTCTCCCCTACCATGTGCTTTTTCCATGTACCTTCGGTATTGACTCATTTGTTGACCTTGTTCTGAATCAACTACTTCTTACTCTACGTTTTTTACTTAAAAAAGATATAATGTAAAAAATACTCAAATTTGTTATGTATCAAATCATTTTATCCTTGCCTGAAGAAGCTGCCCTTGCTCTACATCTCAGTCCAGAACAACTTGCTCAAGAAATTCCTCTCGCCGCAGCCATTAAACTTTACGAACTTGGAAAGCTCTCTTCTGGCGCTGCTGCAAACTTAGCAGGTATTCCTCGCTCAGTTTTTCTTTCTAAACTTGCCGATTATGGAGTTAATACTTTTCACCTTTCAAAATCGGAACTGATTGAGGATCTGGCTAATGCCTAGGGGCATTGCCGATACTTCTCCCATTCAATACCTCTATCAAACCAATCTGCTTGATTTACTTCCAATGCTTTATGGTCAGATAATTATTCCTCATTCAGTATTTGAAGAATTATCTGTTGGGAAATCATCTGGGATTTTTCTACCTGATATCACAGCTTTAAATTGGGCACATATTTGTTCGGCAAAATCTGTTTCTATTTTACCTCTTGTTACCGATCTAGGAAAAGGCGAGAAAGAAGTCTTGGCTTTAGCCATAGAAATTGCTGATTCTCTAGCTTTACTTGATGATGGTTTGGCAAGACGCTATGCACGCTTCCTTAACATCAAATTTACTGGAACATTGGGCATTTTGCTAAAGGCTAAACAAAGTGGTTATTTGTCTCTTATTGAGCCGATTCTCAGCCAGCTTGAACTGCTAAAATTCCGCTTAGATACTGCAACTCGTAATCATATTTTAGAATTAGCTGGCGAAAGGTAGAAATCTAACGAAGCTTTCCCTTCCTTGCTCGTTTCCCCGTAACTTCCCCTTCGCGATCGCTGCCCATTTGCTGCACTGCCCCCCTTAATCCCCTATAGTTTAACAAATTTGACAACAAAAGAACACTAATCAGTAGATTTCCAACTTTGAGTTAAACCAACTGCCTCCAGGAGGTCTTCCAGTTCTGTGATCGCCCCCTCCCCTTTGCGACAACCGCCTTGCTGCCTGGACTGGAAAAAGTTTCCACTACACTTCCCCTCTGCCCCGGTTTCCTGTCACGGCTTTGCTCAGTGGCGATCTCCTCCTTCCCAATTCAACTGACTGCTCGCGATCGCCTTCCCTTTTCCACTGGTTCCCTCAACAGTGATTGCCTTTCCTCCCCACAGCTCCCTGGCGCGATCGCTTCCCCTGATTCCTGAGCGCACCGGCTCTCGCAAAATCTTCACTACCGCCCCCCGACGACCATTCAACAACCTAATCGCGAATCGCCCTTCTGGCCCACCCTCTCCCCCCTGGTCGTGTCCCGCTCAATACCGCCTTAGTTCTCTAGCTGTCTTGATCCTTTTACTTAGCTATAATCCTCTCCTTTCTGCTCCCTTGTTTTGACCGAAACACCAAGTGCGATCGCCTTCACGAGAACTGGTAGGGACAAACACCTCTATCCCCGCCGCCTTCCTTTGCTCTCTCAGTTTTCAGGCTGCTAGCTGCATAACAGGCGATCGCCGATTTGAAAGACTTCCAGGAGGCGATCGCTTTCCCTCTTCCTCCCTTCCCGCCTCTCCTTCCATCAGGCGCTCCTCCGTGCTGCCCAAGAGAAAGTCATTTCTTATTCCGCCGTCAACGACCGCACCCACAAGGGGATGCGGCTTGCCTCTAGAGCCTAAGCCCTGAAGCATCCGGCAGACACTACATTTCCCCCTCCCCTTTTCCTATCCTAGCCCTTGCTCAGTGGCGATCGCTCTCTTCCCTCGCGCCCCCTCGCGATCGCCTCCCCGTTTCCACTGTTTCCCCTCAACGGTGATCGCCTTTCCTCCCCTCTGTTCCCAGCCGCGATCGCCCCCTCCACTCCCAATACTTCTCGGATAACGTTTTTTGCTCACGGGCAAGCAGGCTGAAACCGTTGAGATGCGGTAGACGATTCCCTGGGAAAAATCCTTAACCGAGAGGTATTGCCTCCACTCCTGCCTCTCCGCGATCACTCCCCCTGATTCCCCCTGCCTCTCACTTGGCGATCGCAATATTGTTTCCACCATTCACTTCCTTTAAACTCAGTTAAACAAGAAGTTTATCCAAATCCTAATAGTTGAGCCATTGCCGACCGAAAGCAAAAACCAGAGCGAGATCGTGATTTAAGTGAAAACCCTGACAATACCGGATGGTGAACGAAATAATCACCTTGAATTTCCGTATTAATTCTAATTTACAGTTCATAAAACCATCCGTAATATTAATTGACACACAGTCTCCTTATTTTTTGTTCATATCCTACAAACCTTTAGTTCTGCTCTCAAAAGATCTAGAAGGGTTAGTGGTTAGTTTTGTGCTCTTTGCTCACACCAATCAAACGGCTTGACCCAAAAATTTTACTGACACCTCGAATATTGTCAAGAATAAATGATTTTATCTTTTAGTGTTTTTGGAAGGCTTCATAGTTCATGATGTTATCTCAACCAGCTCTTGGAGAGATCGTTAACGTTCGTTCTAGGCAATACCTTGTCGAACACGCAACCTCTATCGTTGAGGCTAATGCCGATACTATTGTAAGGCTCGCTTGTCTGGACGATGACGCTCAGGGCGAGTTGTTAGAGGTGCTATGGGAGAGAGAAATTGATGCAAAAATCGTCGGACAAAGTAGTTGGAGTACTGTCGCTCAACGAGGTTTTGATGTAGCACAGTCTTTTTCAGCCTACCTTAATGCTCAGCGTTGGAACTGCGTTACTTCTACCGACACAACTCTGTTTCAAGCTCCCTATCGGGCGGGCATTCAAGTCAAAGCTTACCAGCTTGAGCCATTAAGAAAGGCATTAAGAATGCCCCGCGTGTCATTGTTTATTGCTGATGACGTGGGATTGGGTAAAACGATCGAAGCTGGGCTAATATTGCGCGAACTGCTGCTACGACAGAAAGTTCAGCGAGTTGTGGTCGCCTGCCCCCCTTCAGTGGTGCGCCAGTGGCAGGACGAAATGGCGGAGCGATTTGGACTAATGTTTACCATCGTCGATCGCCCGTACCTGGCGAAATGTCGTCGTGAGAGAGGTTATAGCACTAACCCTTGGACAACTCACACCCGGTTTATCATTTCCCACGCTCTTTTGCGGGATGAGACTTACGCTGCGCCTTTGCGGGATTGGCTACGAGATTTTACGCCGGGTTCGATGTTAATTCTCGATGAAGCCCACAATGCAGCCCCGGCTAGTGGCTCGAAATATGCGGTTGATTCCCAATTTACTCAAGTGACACGGCAGATCGTCAAACGGTTTGAACATAAACTCTTTCTTTCGGCCACGCCTCATAACGGACACTCAAACAGTTTTGCCGCCCTGTTAGAAATGCTCGATCCCCAGCGGTTTTGTCGGGGCGTGCCAATCAAGGGAGCCGCAGGACGTACTTTACTGGATTCTGTGATGGTGCGGCGGCTTAAGCGGGATCTGCGGGAAATTGACAGCGGAGACTTTCCCGACCGCCAAATTTTACCGATTTATATTAGTAACTTGCCAGATGACGCACCGGAATTGGTACTAGCCAGGCTCTTACAGGATTATCGCCGCCACCGGAATGAACGACTTAAAGCAGCTTCCAAATCATCCCGGCGGGCTGGGATCTTGGTGGTCATTTCTCTGCAAAAACGGTTGCTTTCTTCAGTCGAGGCGTTTGCTCGGACGTTAGCCGTTCACCGAAAAGCGATTGAGCGTCAAGATATCAGGGCGCGGCAGTCTGACCTGCAAGAAGAAGACCTGGATTTACTGATCAATTTGCCTACCTGTGACGACGATCGCGCTGAGTTGAACGAAGAGGAGGTGGAGGCAGAAGCGGATTTACAAATGGCTAAAGCTTCGACTCACAGCGATCGCCCCAGTGAAATTGAGCGGGAGTTGCTGGAGCAGATGGGAGAAATTGCCAATCAGGCCAGGCATGAAATCGACGGCAAACTTCACTCGCTGCTGGAGTGGATTCGAGAAAACCTCTGTCCTAAATTGGGCCAGCCTGATGCCAAATGGAATGATCGCCGGGTTTTGATTTTTACCGAGTATGCGGATACGAAACGCTACTTACTACAGCGCTTGAGTGAGGCGATCGCCGGATCGGATCGGGCTGAGGGGCGAATTGAGACCTATCACGGGGGCATGAATGACGATCGCCGGGAAGCGGTTCAACAGGCTTTTAATCGCCATCCTCATGAGCATCCGCTGCGAATTCTGATTGCTACCGATGCGGCCCGGGAAGGGGTGAATCTCCAGAATCACTGTGCTGACCTGTTCCACTTTGATATTCCCTGGAATCCCAGCCGCATGGAGCAGCGCAACGGCCGGATCGATCGCAAACTGCAACGGGCGAAAGTGGTTCGCTGTCACTATTTTGTCCTCACCCAACGCCCGGAAGATAAGGTTTTGGAAACTCTGGTGCGGAAAACGGGAACGATTCAGCGGGAATTGGGCAGTTTATCCCCAGTGCTTGACCGGGAGCTGTCAGCCCGTTTGCAGGAAGGAATTGAAACCGAGCAGGTGGAGCAGATGAGTTTAGCGATCGCCCAGGTGGAAACGCCAGAGACAATCCAGGAGGAATTGGAGTGCGTCCGGCCGGAAATTAAGAAGTTGCGCCAGCAGGAAGAAGAACTGCAAGCAATGCTAAAAAATCCCAGCAGTGGTTGAGTCTGGACGATCGCCAGTTTCGGGAGGCGCTGTCAGCGGCGCTGGAAGTGTTGGGAGCGCCAAGTCTCTCCGCCATTGACCCGGAAGCTGCAATTCATAACATTGAGCAGGCTCAGTGGCAGTTTCCGGCCCTGGATCGCCTGCCGGGGGCCGATCCGAGTTGGGCCACTACCCTCGATAGTTTGCGATCGCCGCGTAAACCGGAGCAAAAGCTGCATGAATGGCGTAAGGAATCTCCGATCCGGCCGATTGTCTTTGCCGATCCGGGGACGCTGGACGGGGATGTGGTGCATCTACACCTGGAACATCGGATTGTGCAGCGGTTATTGGGACGATTTCGGACGCAGGGGTTTATTCACAATGAACTCTCGCGGGCCTGTGTCTGTCGAACTCTGGATGCGCTGCCGAAGGTGTTGGTTTTTGGGCGGCTGTCTCTGTACGGGGAAGGGCAAGTCGGTTACACGATGAGATTCTCTGTGTGGCGGCGGAATGGCGGGAACCAGAAATTCGGGGCGGGGGAGCTTTGCGGCCCCTTAATGCGCTGCTGGAAGAGAAGGCGATCGCGGAATTAAATACGGCGTTGGTGACGGCCCGGTTGCAGGTAGAGGCGGGCGATCCGTTGCAGAGCAAGTTAAAGGCTTGTGTTTTGGGGGATGTGGCGGATTTGTTGCCCCATTTGGAAGCAAAGTCCCAGGAACGTCAGAATTGGGCGGAAAAGATTCTCCGGGAGCGGGGGAATCGGGAAGCAAACAGTCTGCGGGATTTGCTCCATCGTCAGCGCGATCGCATTTTGGAGCAGTATGAGGGGCAGGATTTGCAGGTGAAGCAGTTGGAACTGAATTTTAAGGAGTTTCGGCAGGTGGAAGCGGATCGCCGTTACTGGGAGCGCCGCCTCGATCAGTTGAAGGAGGAAATCGAGACGGAACCGGAAAAAATTCGCGCTTCTTATCGGTTAGGCTAGTCGCATCGACCGATTGGATGCTTATCTGTGCCCT
>JAAUTE010000169.1 GCA_012031815.1 Chloroflexaceae bacterium | reverse complement strand
TTTCTGGGCAATCCCAATTTTATCTACTGTACTATTATGCTGAGCATTAGCTTAATGCTGTGGTCGGTACTGAGGGGTCAGTGGTCGCTAATTACCAATTATTGGTCATCTGTGCTGCAATAGGTGAGAATCAACCTGAGTTTAGGGTGTGATCCGGGAAAGCTTAACTTTAGCAGAGGGAGCAGAGCAGAGAATGCTAAGCATTCTGATTTGGATGCCGTTTGTCATGGCCGCTGTGGTGGCTTTCTGGCCGGGGCTGGCCGGCGATGGCCAATTGAAGCGAATCGCGGCAGTTTTTGCCAGTTTAATTCTGTTATTTAATCTGGTTTTGGCCTTGCCGTTTAACCCCAATGCCGGGGCCGTACAGTTTGTGGAAAACCGGCCCTGGCTTGAGTTTTGGGATTAAATTACCACCTAGCTCTAGATGGACTGTCCTTTCCCCTGGTATTTCTCAACAGCTTATTGACCCTCATTGCGATCGCCAGTACGGAGGAGAAAACGCCGCGCCCTCGCTTTTACTACGCCCTGATCTTCCTGCTGTGCGGATCGGTGGCAGGGGCTTTCCTGGCCCAGAACCTGCTGCTGTTTTTCTTGTTTTACGAGCTGGAGCTGGTGCCGCTCTATCTGCTCATCGCGATTTGGGGCGGCAAGCGGCGGGGTTATGCGGCTATGAAATTCCTACTTTACACGGCACTATCGGGAATTTTGCTGCTGACGGCCTTTTTGGGACTGGTTTGGTTGGGAGGCGCGACCAGCTTCGACTACAACCAGCTCCGTCAGCTTCCCCTGCCCTTAGAAACCCAGATTCTGCTACTCCTGCCGCTGCTAGTCGGGTTATTCATCAAAATTCCGATCTTTCCCTTTCATACCTGGTTACCTGACGCTCACGTGGAAGCTTCTACTCCGGTTTCGGTGTTGCTGGCCGGGATTTTGCTAAAGCTCGGAACCTACGGGCTGTTGCGCTTTGGCGTGGGGTTATTTTTAGAGGCCTGGGCCTACCTCGCACCGTGGCTGGCGATCCTGGCGGCCATTAGTGCCCTTTATGGCGCTTCCTGTGCCATTGCCCAGCAGGACATGAAGAAAGTCGTGGCCTACTCTTCGATTGCTCACATGTCCTACATTTTGCTCGCTGCCTCGGCTAGTACGCCTTTAAGCTTAAATGCAGCTGTGCTGCAGATGATCGCCCACGGGTTAATTTCGCCGCTGTTGTTTTTGCTCGTGGGGATTGTTTATCAAAAACTGGCTCGCGAGATGTGACCGTACTGCGGGGGCTGTTGAATCCTGAACGGGGATTGCCCCTAGTGGGAACCCTGACGATTATGGGGGTCATGGCCAGTGCAGGCATTCCAGGCATGGTTGGTTTTATCGCTGAATTCCTGGTTTTCGGGGCAGTTTTCCCATATTTCCGATTCCAACCCTCCTTTGCCTGGTGGGAACGGGACTGACGGCAGTTTACTTTTTGCTGGCGGTCAATCGCGTTTTCTTTGGCCGCCTGCCTGAAGCCTACTCCCACCTGCCCAAAGTCCTCTGGCGCGAGCGGGCCCCAGCCATCGTTTTGGCGATCGCCATCGTGCTGCTAGGGATACAACCCCAGTGGATGGTGCGCTGGAGCGAGCAGGATACGACCTCCTTGGTCACCAATGATTGGGGATTGGTCAGCAAAGCCAAAACCCAGACGCCTCGCTTTCAGTTGCGGGCACTGCCCCACAAATTACTGCGGCAGCAAGATTTTCCCTCCCTTTCGGCTCAACGCTAGCGTTTCCCATGTCATTTTGTTTTTTTAATCTGGCCCCTCGATCATGGTAGCACCTTAGCACTTTCATCCCATCCCCTAGCCCGCTACATTGAGCAACTGGAAGCGGGAGGCACTTTGCTTCAAGATTCGGCGGACAATGTTCTGGAAGTCGTCGGCATCCTCAAAAGTTACGGCGTCGTGCTGGATGCCTATGCCATCAATTTGTGCTACAGCGCCAACCATCAATTTCTGGTGCTATTTCCCTTTTTTAAGTATTTGAATGGGGAAGTGACCTGGGCCAAATGGCTGCGCTATATGTGGCACGATCGCATCAACTATGAGTATGCCGAATATTGCGCGAAAACGATGTTCTGGCATGGGGGCGGCGGACTGGATACCTACGTGGATTCGCCTCCTTTCCAAGCCGCGGTAGAAGCACTGATTCAAGCCAAGCTGCGCTCCAATCCCTTGATGCAACTTCTCCACCGTCTCTTCCCCGATTTTCTGCCGGAGCAGATGCGTCAAATGGCTTATTTTAGTGGCTTGGGGCAATTTTGGCAGGTTATGAGCGACATGTTCCTAGATTTGTCCGATCGCTATGACCGAGGAGAAATTACTGCCATTTCCCAAGTGGTGCAGCACATCCAGGATGGTTTAGTAGCCGCTGCCAGCCGTCCCATTACCTATCAAGTGCAGGTTGGCGAAGAGGAATTTGTCCTCATCCCGGAAGCTGCCGGGTTAACCTTTCTCGCCGATACGGCCATTCCCTACGTGGAAGCCGTATTCTTTCGCGGCACGCCTTTTTTAGGCACGGTATCCTTCAATGCCCAGGCTTACCAAATTTCCTACGATCAAAGCCAGTTTGAGTACGGCGCGCTCTATGCCGACCCGTTGCCGGTGGGGGGAGCTGGCATCCCGCCTACCCTGCTAATGCAGGATATGCGCCATTTTCTCCCGAATTATCTCCGGCAAGTTTATCTCAGCACGCCACGGGGTGAGGGTGATTTATTGGTAAAAATCTGTGAGAGTTTCCAAAAATCGATGTTTTGTGTGACTAGCGCTACCATTCGCGGTCTTGCTCCCTATCCCCTCCCCACCAGCGATCCTAAGCAACAACAAGCCAATCGACAGTACCTGGAATCCTGGATGGATCGCTTTGGGCGATCGCGGCTGCAACAGGTGAATTCCTAGGGGTCATGACGAGTTTGTATGTGGAGATTGAAATTGAGGCTTCCAGGGCGAGAGTTTGGCAAATTCTAGTGACCAAGGCCTGTTGGCTTGAGTGGAATACGTTCCTCTTCGATTTAGACGGATCTCGTCCCTTCGCACCGGGGCAGCGGGTGCAGCTCGGCCTGCGGCGCTTGCCCAGGGAACCAGCCAGCGAATTTGAGGCTTTTGTGACCGTAATGGAGCCAGAGCGCTGCTTGCAATGGGTCAGTTCCTTGCCGGGATTGCGGACGGAAACCCGGTTTGAACTCCAAGAGATTGGCCGCCAGCGGACAAAACTCTGGTATCAGCAGCTCATTTCCGGCGGGTTGCACCGGTTTTTTCGCCCATTTTTCGCCAGGATGAGCGCCTGGGGATGCAGCGCCTGGCCCGCGAGCTGAAACTATACGCCGAAGGCGTCGCCAGATAGCGACCCATCGCGAATCCTTCCCCCAGCCCCTTGCCTTGGCAATCGGCCCAACAGGGGTCGGCGAGTTTCGGTATGATGGACGAAGCCAAAATCTCAGTCCCGTGTCTGGGCTGGATGGTGCCTTACTGTACTGACTAGTCAGCTTCAGATGCCGGAATGTCTACAGTCCTGATTGTCGTTAATGCCGAAACCTGCGTGGTGGCCGGCCCCTCTCTCTTTCTCCGGTGACCGAAAAATGGTCGCTGCCATGCAACAAGTCGTCTCAGCCTCCGGTCAATTCCCTGTGGAAGTGGTAGCAGCGGCGGCATTGTGGTCAGAATCCCCAGGGTTTAAGCCGGGAAGCCAATCGCTGATTTACTGTCCTTTGACGATTCAACTCCCCGATACTTTTGAATTTCCGGCCAAATCAGTATTCCACGCCTGCAAAGATATTCAAAGCCGCCGGGACTGGGTAGCCCAGCACCTCAACTTCCAGGTTTTGGTAGAAAATTCCTGGCTGGGGGATCTTTGGCTGCCCATTGCCCTCACCGCCAAAGGCCCCCTCTATGGAGAAGTGATTGGCGAGGGGGTGATGCCCAACTCCTACGAACAACCCGTTGATTTAACCGACCCCCAGCGTCAGCAACTCTATCGTCTCGCCTACGAGCTGCTGCGCTCCATCCAGGCCGTTCCCAGCGTTTATTTACTGCAATTTAGTCTGCGAGGGTCAGAAATTCTCTTCGATCGCCTCTGGCCCTTCCCGGCCGCTCCAGCGATCGCCAGTTTGGGGATTCAACAGCCGGATTTATTTACCTGCCACTGGCAGTGCCTGGCCCGCCAACCCTTGCGCGATCTGAGAATTCCGGCTCTCAACATTGATTAGGAATTGCACGGAGCCAGGGGGGAAGTTACGGAGAAGGCAGGGCCGTTTCCACGCAGAGGGCATCTGCTTCTGGCTTAGCCAGGCGTAGGGATAGCCCGCCCACTTCCACTTCCACAAGTTGACCTGCACTGTCATGGCGTAAAATTCGTAATTCCGTTCCTGGTTTCAGTCCCATGTTCAGTAATTTTCCACAATAGCCGAGAAAAACCCGATCGTAACCCACAATATAGGCTCTAGTTCCCACTGGTAAATCCCGTAAATAGGTACTGGGATGAACCGAGGCAGCCGAGGTCAGAGAATGGGCTGGCTCCGCGCTGACCCAAATGCGACGAGCGACAAAGGCCCCCAATCCCAAAGTGCGGCCTCCAACTCGAATGATTACGGAGCCGCTAGGGGTACAGCTTGTAACCTCGATTTGCGTCCCGACGGCAAGACTGAAGGCGTCTGTGCCACTCTCCCAGCCGGTAATCCACAGGCGATCGCCACCCGGGCCTCACAGAGGGGCCGCTGACCGGGGGCTAGCTCGCCATTGGCGGCAGAATTTACTGAAGGTTGTTCCTGTTTAGTGGTTCCGCCCACAAAGGTCAACTTCCAAGGCTGTTGTCGAGGCGATCGGGGCTGATACGGTTTCATTCAAGTAGGGTCGGGGTAAAAAACGGATCGTTAATTGATAATTATTGTCAACCCATCTGTCCCCAAAGAGAAACCCCCTTAAGAATTTTTTTAGGATTGCTGGTTTCCCGGCGGGTGTTGATTGCTGTGCCCAAGAAAAAGTACGTTGGGATACCATTTTTTCTCCGCAAAGTTACGCCGCAACCGTAAGAAAATTTTGGTGGGATCGCTGATGGTCAGTAATTACAGCGCATGATAAAGTGAACCCTACAAGGACGTTGCTGCTTGACACAAGCAAACGGCAGTTCTTGGTGCTAGAGGGAGACTTTCATGAATTATCCCGAACTACTCTCTGAGAGAGAACGACCGAGCAGCATTTCTCTGAATTTGTTGGAAGCGTTTGCGGCGATCGCCCTAATTGGCATTGCAGCCCACGGCTATCCGGCGGATGGGGAGGCAAAGAGCCTGTATGCAACGCTTTCGAGCATGCAGTTGTTTGCCAGCCTGTCCCCAGAGGTCATGCAGCGGATGCTGGAGAAATTGCAGGATATTTTGCGCCATCAGGGATTTGTTCCCCTGTTTAAAGCGGCCCAAGCCTGTTTGCCCAGCGATCTCTACCAAACGGCTCTGGTGCTGACCAATCATTTAATTGTCTCCGGCGAAGGACACGGCAACTGTCTTTAGGGCAAGGGCGATCGCTCAAGACCCTCAACCCTCTCCCCTAGACAAAATTTCCTCAAACCAAGCCTCAAAGCGATCGCCCCAAGCGGAGAGAGAGTATTCCGCTTCGGCTTGCTGGCGGCAGGCGCTGCGATCGAGCTGGTCGCAGCGTTGAATCGCCCCCACCAGTCCAGGAATGCTGTCGGGTTCTACCAAAAATCCCGTTAGTCCATCGCGGACAATTTCCCCAGGGCCACCGCGGCGGTAGGCAATTACAGGTACACCACAGGACAGGGCTTCAATGGCCACATTGCCAAAGGCTTCTAACCAGCGGGGTGTCATCAGGAGCGCGCGGCACTGTCCCAATTGCTGCTGGAGTTCTTGGGTGGAGAGAAAACCACGATAATCAAGGGAAGCATCGGGATAATCTCGAAGAATTTGCTCCCAGTAGTCCTGATCTTGTAATTTGCCGAAAATCCGTAAAGTTACTCGGCACTGATGCGCTGCGGCAACAGCGTCTTCCAGGGCTTTTTCCGGGGCAATGCGAGCGACCCAGGCAAGGGCGTTTTCCGGTTGAGCGACAAATTGATATAGGGAAAGATCGATGGCGCTTCCCAAAATACGGCAGGCTCCGGCAAAGGGAAAGGTGTCCGCTTGTACCTGCGTGTAAACTCCTAGCGTCCCTGGAAAGGCCTGGGCAACGCGATCCGCAATTTTGTCGAGGGCAGCGGACAAAGACCCCATGCTAATGAAGTGGGCAATGGGGCGCTCAAAGAAGGGCGTGAGGTAAAAGGGCAGCCAATCATAGGCAAAATTCACCAGTAAATCCCAATGGCGCTGAACTTGGCGGGCATAGTCCCACATCCCGCCGATAACGGGATGGGACGGCAGGGCGATGGGGACTTCCCGCTCCAGGGTTTGGGCCGGAATTTGCAGGTTGCCGGGAATTTCCTGGAGGTCAACCCTGGGGAGCCGGGAGCCCGCAGGGGCAATCACCTGGATTTCGTGACCCCGCCGCTGTAGTTCCCAGGCCAAATTTTGTAGGGTCAACTCTACGCCGCCGCCGAGTCCTGACCCTAGGGGCCAACCGGGGTGGACAGAAACAGCAGTTTCATGGCTTGGTGGTTACGCTCTTCCGCGCAGGTAAGTTTTGCTGCTCTCAATTATCCGCTTTGAAGGAACCCTAATCTCGCAATTTCCGGCAAAAGCCAGTTTTATAGGCTAGCACCCAGTAAAAATCCCAAGATCACGCCAAACAAGTGACTGAGAAAGCTAACTTGGGGCAGCAGCAGGTCAAAGGCAAACTGTAATCCTAAAATGACTCCAGCCATTCGCAAGCGTTCGGCCGCGATCGCCGTCCGTTCTTTGCGCCATCCTTGGAGGAGTTTTGCGCCTAAAACCCCAAATAAGCCCATTATTCCGGCGGAAGCGCCGACCACAATCTGAATCACCTCTGCCTGACCCAGGGCGATCGCAGAAAAAGCCAACATCGAGCCAATCCCGCTGACAAAGTAAACCAGCAGATAGCGCTGCCTGCCCAGGAGTCTTTCAACCGTTGTGCCTAAAACCGCCAAGCCGATCATGTTTGCGGCCAGGTGCAGCCAGCCGTAGTGCAAAAAATTAGCGCTAACCAGTCGCCACCACTGCCCCGCCCAAACAGCCTGGGGAATCAGGGCCCCCATGGCGTACAAGGTTTCCAAATTTTGACTGCCCCCATCCAGATTTCTACGCCAAAAATCAACAAATTAGCGCCAATTAATCCGTAGGTAGCTATGGCGGGCCTTCGACTCCGGTTCGTCATGGAGGTTGACTCGACTCGTTCTCTCTAGCACCAATCAATCAGACTATCTTTCTGGGAAGCCCTTCACTAACTAGCATCATACAAAATTCATCCTTGGCGCTGGCGATCGCCAGCCGCCTTTCTGGGGTGGAGCCTCCCTGGAATTAGTTGACAGAAATTTTCAATAAGGGTATAGTGATCTCATTGTTCTCCTCTCAAGGTACGGCAGGTGGAGTCGCGGCAGATGAACTGGCGGCTCCCCTTTTTTTTGGCGCTAGACTAGATCAGTCTTTATCCGGGAGTATGATGAGCGCGGCAACGGCACGGCAAGAATTTGACGCCATTATCATTGGCGCTGGCATTGGTGGATTGGTCACGGCGGCTACCCTAACGGCAAGAGGTGCGAAGGTTTTGGTGCTAGAGCGCTACCTGATTCCGGGGGGCAGTGCTGGGTATTTTGAGCGGCAGGGTTATCGCTTTGATGTGGGCGCATCCATGATTTTTGGGTTTGGGCAGCAGGGAACGACTAATTTACTCACCCGCGCGTTGGCTGCGGTGGGCATGAGCCTGGAGACGATTTCCGATCCGGTGCAGATTCACTACCACCTGCCCGACGGCTTGACCCTCAAAGTACACCGAGACTATGAGAAGTTTTTGCAAGAGCTGGGGGCGCACTTTCCCCAGGAGCGAGAGGGGATACGCCGCTTCTACGATGAGTGCTGGCGGGTGTTCAATTGTCTGAATGGGATGGAATTGCTGTCTTTGGAGGAGCCTCGCTACCTGATGCGGGTTTTTGGGAGCATCCGGGGGCTTGCTTGGGTTTGGTGAAGTATTTGCCGCAGAATATCGGAACTGTAGCTCGGCGCTATCTCCGCGACCCGCGCTTGCTCAAGTTAATTGACATGGAGTGTTACTGCTGGTCGGTGGTTCCCGCCGATAAAACTCCCACCATCAATGCGGGGATGGTGTTTAGCGATCGCCACTATGGCGGGATCAATTATCCCAAGGGCGGAGTTGGACAAATTGCGCTGAAGTTGGCGGCAGGGATTGAAAATAAGGGAGGAGAGGTGCGCTATCGCTCGCGAGTGACCCAGATCCTGCTGGAGCGGGGGCGGGCGGTAGGAGTGAAGCTGGCTAATGGAGAGGAATTTCAGGGGAAACGCATTGTTTCCAATGCCACTCGTTGGGATACCTTCGATCGGTTGCTGCCGTCGGTGCGGTTACCGGAACGAGAGCGGCGCTGGCGGGAGCGCTATCAGGAGTCGCCCAGCTTTTTAAGCCTGCATTTAGGGGTGGAAGCGTCGGTTTTACCTCCGGGGACGGAATGCCATCACATCCTTTTAGAAAACTGGGAGCAGATGGAAGGGGAGCAGGGAACGATTTTGTCTCGATTCCGACGCTCCTTGACCCAGGGTTGGCACCGGCGGGCTATCACATCATCCATGCCTTTACGCCGAGCTGGATGGACTACTGGCAGGGACTATCGCCCCAGGAGTACGCCCAAAAGAAGGAAATAGCCGCTGCTCGCCTCGTCGAGCGCCTGGAGGGGATTTTCCAGGGTTTAGAAGCGGGGTTGGACG
>JAAUTE010000168.1 GCA_012031815.1 Chloroflexaceae bacterium | reverse complement strand
TTCGAGTTAGTCGGGGCAGGAAACCACCGCCGATTACCGTTTGATTCTATTGAAGTCAAGCAAACTGCCTTTCGCGTGGATGGTGTCTTTCTGCCTGCCCACAACAGTCCCGCGCAGCCCGTGTATTTCGTTGAAGTCCAGTTCTACCCCGACGAAAACCTCTACCACCGTTTATTTGGCGAAGTCTTTACCTTTCTGCGCCACCATCCCGATTATCCCCATTGGCGTACTACCGTTATTTTTAGCGATCGCAACCTGGAGCAACAGCAAAAAGAAGCCTATCAAGTTCTGCTCGACAGCCATCATACCCAGCTAATTTTCTTAGATGAACTACCCAACACACCAGACAACACCTTATCGGTGCAGATCCTCAAACTAATCATCGAACCGCAACCCACCGCCCCAGAAAGAGCGCGTCAAATCCTCGAACAAGTCCCCAGCTTGCCCCAGGAACAGACGCTCCAGCAATTAATACAGACCATAATGGTATACAAGTTCCCCCAACTATCGCGAGAGGAGATCGTCAAAATGCTAGGACTCGCTACCAGTTTTAAAGAAACCCGCGTTTATCAAGAAATTCGAGAAGAAGCCCGTGAAGAAGGCCGTAAAGAAGGCCGTGAAGAAGGAATGCTCCTCGGAGAGCGATCGCTAATTCTCAAACAACTAACCCGGCGCATCGGGTTAATTTCTCCAGCCAATCGGGAACGGATTGAGCAACTATCCTTAGAACAGTTAGAGGCATTGGGCGAAGCGCTGCTAGAGTTTAACGCCAGTTCAGACCTAGAAACTTGGCTTAGCCGTCAATAGGAAAACTACACCGCGAGAGGACAAAAGCTACCGATTCCCCAGATTCTTCAGCAACAGCATGGTCTGGCAGGCCATGTCGCCCAGAGAGCGTCCAGCTCGGTAAAAATTGGGGAGTTAGAGCTTTAAGCCCTAAGTTACTGGCGGCTGGCAATCAACGGTTCGGTTCGGGCATGAAACCCCGCATTGAGCAATAGCGCCACCGTGGCGTGGTCGTCCTGCACCCAGTAGCGCTGGCCCAAGCGCACAAATTGACGCTGGGTTCCCTCATGAATGACCGCCGCTACCGGAACCTTTCCCTCCGGCTTTTCGCTGGTTTGTTGGGACAGTATCCCCTGAAGGCTGCGCTGAAAGTCCCGATCCATTGCCTGCTGCAAGGACAACTCCACCGTGACCAGCCGCGCCCGCTCAATAGGTTCCCCGTCCTCAATAATGAACTGAGCTTGATCATCTCGCCGCTCGACTTTGCCCCAAATAATTAATTGCTCATCTTTGTTTAACATCATGCCGATGCGCTCGTAGGTGCTGGGAAACACAATCCCTTCCGCCTGACCCGTGGCATCCTCCAATTCCACAAAGGCCATTGGCTCCCCTTTTTGGTGGTAATTTTCTTCACGTCGCTGATAATGACCACGGCACTAACTTTCTTCTTGGCCTTGCATTCTTCTAACTGGCCGAGATTAATGGGCGAGAGCAATTGCGCTGCCTTCTGCACCGATTTCAAGGGATGCTCCGAAACATAAAAGCCTAAATGCTCCTTCTCCAGCTTGAGCTTCTCCTGGAGTGTAAAGTCGGGAACAGGCGGGGCTGAGGGGGCTTGTTCCAGGGCCGCATTGCCATTGCCGCTCGTCCCACCATTGCCCACCAAATCGAAAAGACTGGTCTGGCCGCTGTCTCGGTCTTTAGCGCGACTCTGGGCCCAGTCGATGACCAGTTTTAAATCCTGGAGCAGTTGGTTGCGGTTGGGATTGAGTCCATCAAACGCGCCGCACAAAATCAAGGTTTCCAAGGCGCGCCGGTTCACCACCCGCAAGTCTACGCGATCGCAAAAATCGGCTAGGGAGATAAACGGCCCCGCTTCCCTGGCCTGCAAAATCCCATCGATGGCTCCTTCGCCCAGGTTACGAACTGCCGACAGGCCAAAGAGAATGGTGTGGGTTTGGGGGGTAAAGTATTTTTCGGAGCGGTTAATATCGGGCGGCAAGACTTCAATACCGAGTTTCTGGCAATTCTCCCGGTACTTTTCCACCTTTTCTTGACTGTCACTGCTCGCCGTCAGCAGGGCGGTCATGTACTCTACGGGATAATTAGCCTTCAGGTAGGCCGTCTGATAAGTGACGTAGGCGTAGGCCGTGGAGTGGGATTTATTAAAACAGTTAGACGCCACCGCACCATTGGCCAGCAGAAAATTGTGGTCATTGGCAACCCCAATGTCATAGACAGGTTGCATCCCCAAGGATTGACGCGCAACAATTTTCATCACTGACCCAGCCTCCAATAACCAATCTGCCGCCCATTCTAAATCAAACAGTAATGTTTCTCCAGAGCAGCGAGCAGTTTTTCCTCTCGCTTTTGCGATCGCCAAATGGCCCGCTGGAGCGATCGCCTTTCCCCGGTGAACAACGAAGCCAGGGTTTTTGATTGCCTAGCCTTGAAGCTCAAGGAATAAGTTAAACGGGATTCTTGCTTTAGCCTAACGGTGAAGTTGTGCGGCGGCAGATCCTCGAACACTCACCGATAACCTCTGTTCCGTCCGCAGCAACGCAGTGTTAGGTGGCTGGCAAGGACAACTAGCTTACTCTGTGGCAGCAGATTTTGGGCTAACTGCAAACTCTAGCTGCGAACGGTAGAAACAAACATCGAACTCCATAAAGAAGTTCACCTGTCCCAGAATGAGCGGAACATTTGTAGCTTGTGTCCAGGCAAATACCAGTTGCACAGGCTCAAACTGCCCAACGACAGCTTGAACAAGCACAACACGCGCTTCGTACTGAGCCAAATTTCCTGTCAAACTCAGTGCTGCTGTTTGTCTTTCCCAGTCGTATCCAAGCTCGACTCCTACCAAATATGGCAGTACATTTACACTTGCTCCTGTATCTAGTAGCGCAGATGCTCGAACAGAAACTTGCTGATTCAACAGAGAAAAAGGCAAATAGGGACAAAAACCTGCTTCACCCAATGTTGTGTCACCAGAGACAAATGGATATCGTTCAGCGTTAGGCATGCTCTTGAGCTTTGGCAGCGTGTAGCACTTTTAACATCGTATCTGCTGCCTCAAAGGCATCGTAGGGAGACCATACTGGATAAGCTTGGTTAGGTTTAATAAGATCCATTTCTTGTTGGGCTAGTTCTGAAATTAAAATTTGCATGATATGGAACTTATCGGAGCGGCTCAGCCCTTTCAAAGTCGAGATTAGTTCTGACGAAACCATGCAAAACACTCCAGTTAAATCTAGGGTTGTCCCTCTATTATATTCTTCATCTCTTCAATGCTGTATGGGCGGGGAGTCCGATGAATCATGGTATGGCAGTTTGGGCAGACAGGGCGTAGATCTTTCACAGGGTCAACTTCGTATTCCTCTGCAATTTCTGAAATCGGGCGTAGGTGATGCACATGAATAAAGCCTTCGCCTAACTGACCATAAACTTTACCAAAGTTAAAAATCACAAATTGAGCATTTTAATCCATAGTAATCAATACGTTTCCGACGTACTTCAGGATCTCGCTCATAGACATTAACTGTTACTTGACATACTGTCCCTTCACGAAATATCTGTGCTAAATCTACTTCGTCTGGGAAAAACTAGCAGTATTTACAGAGCTTAACTCAGCACCTCGAATTGAGTATTGTTGAGCAAGAAAATCATAAGCTCCATTGATCTCTGACTCAGATCGCTGCCCTAGCTTTGCTCCAAAACGATAACCCAAATTATTCCATGTAAGAATTTCATTCAATGTCTCACTGGTATAGAGTCTTCGCTTGAAAGCTGCATTTTCCCATCCAATTTTGAATTGTGCCCGTCTTCGATTATCAGGAGGGCTACGATCATCCTTATTATAAACTAATTCGTTAAAAATCTTTCGTAGATAGCTTCGTTAGGCAAACTTTGTGACTCGTTTACAACCCATCCCAATGCTTCCAGAGCTTCTGAAACTTCAGGTCTTAAAATCCAGTGCCACTCCCCCTTGCGTTTGTCAAACGTAACCAGCGTGCCTAACTTCTCTGGTTCGGGATTGTAATCCAACTTTTCACCAACCAAACGAGCTAAACGCCCATACATCATGTTCGCCGTAGCATGGTGGCTATAGCCCATAGCCTGAGCAAGTTGCTTCGCAGTTATCGTTTTTTCATGTGCTTGGTAATGAATCTGAAGTATTTGAAGATGATTGTCTTTCAAATTATCTATTGACTGAAAAGCAGCTACATATTGCTGAAATTCTGGAGGATTCAATGAAGCTATGGTCGGCATTCTTCAGCTCTAATATTCTGCTACTCAAAGATAACTTGGAAGCACTGTCCAAATAGAAAACCTAAGCCACCTAACGATTGAGTTGAACCGCATTCGCTTCGCTAGCGGTTAACCATTATTGTTGCTATGTCGGGTGCAGTGATTTATTAGCCCTCAATTAATAGGCTTGGTATAAATAAGCTTATCTTCACCTGCCGTAAAAAAATCTTTTATCTTAGCTTCTTGAGTAAATCCGACTTTGTTATAAAAAATCCGAGCAGACTCAAATTCGGGCAATCCAGAAGTCTCAACGATAAGCAATCGACCACCTCGATCAACCAATGATTTTTCCACGTGGGCGACGAGAGCAGATCCATAGCCTTGCTTATGCTTTTCCTCTTTGATCCAAAGCATGAGTAGATTCCAAGTTCCGGAAGTTACTGGTTCTGGAGCACAGTAAGCTATACCAACGGTTCACCATCATCCGCAGTGAACCACAGTGCATCACTCCCTTTATTGAGATGCGTTTCTAAAGTCTGCGCCACATAAGCCATTCCCTGATCATCAAACTGTCCACCTTCACGGATTATCGACAGGATCGCATCCTTATCGTCAGGAATTGTTTCTCGAATCATACTTCTTTCTATTGACTATGCAGTTTAGTGTTGATTATGAAGGGCCAACTATTTATTAGACTGGCATTTTCCGCCTAAGATCCCTGTTTAGAGGACTAGACTGCTTGATATCCTACTATCATCCCCTACAGGAGTGATTAGACCGCCGTGCAATTTAGTATATTTGCCGTGGCGATTAATACCCCGGTATCGTTCATACTTTTTCATAAAGTATCCGAATCGCAAAAAACGCTTCAGACTTTAGTCCCATAGCGATCGCAGTACAGCGGTGACGCCGCCCCTAGCAACCCTTGCGCCGCCTCGGCGGAAGTCTTTAAGGAAAAAAGCCGATTCCGATGGACAGAATGGTACTAGAATGCAGCCAAAGTAAATTCCTTGGGCGATCGCAAGCAACTAAATTCATGGACAGTTCAGACCGTTTGCCAGTAGGCATCATTGGAGCGTCTGGTTATGGTGGGGTGCAGTTAGTACGGCTCCTGCTCGAACATCCCCGCGTCACAATTGCCTATTTGGGAGGAGACAGCAGCGCGGGTAAACTCTTTGGCGACCTCTATCCCCATCTAGCCCACCGGGTTTCCCTCCCCGTTGAAAAAATTGACATTGAGGCCGCGGCTCGTTGTGCGGTGGTGTTTTTGGGACTGCCTAACGGACTGGCCTGCGACCTGGCCCCATCCCTGCTCGAGCGAGGCTGCAAAGTCCTGGATCTCTCCGCCGACTACCGCTTCTGGGATCTGGCAACCTACAGCGCCTGGTATCAAAAAGAACGCCACGACAGCGTTATCGCGGCCCAAGCCGTCTACGGCCTGCCAGAACTCTACCGGGAAAAAATTAAAGCCGCCTCCTTGGTGGGGTGTCCCGGCTGCTATCCCACCGCTAGTTTGCTAGCCCTCTCTCCCTTGCTCAAGCAGGGACTCATTCTGCCGGAAACCGCCATTATCGACGCTAAATCGGGAGCTTCTGGGGGCGGACGCCAGGCTAAAACCCACCTGCTACTCGCCGAGGCCGACAACTCTCTGGGAGCTTACGGCGTAGCCGCTCACCGCCATACCCCAGAAATTGAGCAAATTTGCAGCGACCTAGCGGGTCACGAAGTCCGGGTACAGTTTACGCCCCACTTAATTCCGATGGTGCGCGGCATCCTGGCTACGGTTTACGCCACCCTGCGCGACCCCGGCCTGGTGCGGGAGGACTTGATTACCATTTTCTCCGCCTTCTATCGCAGTTCCCCCTTTGTCAAAGTCCTGCCCAGCGGCCAGTACCCCCAAACGAAATGGGCCTGCGGTACCAACCTCTGTTACCTCGGCATCGAAGTGGACTCTCGCACCGATCGCATAATTGTCCTGTCGGCGATCGACAATTTGATCAAGGGGCAATCCGGTCAAGCGGTGCAGTGCCTGAACTTAATGATGGGCTGGGAAGAAAGTCTCGGCCTGCCCCAGTTAAGTTTTTATCCCTAGTGATGCGTACCCTCGCCGAGATCAACGACAAAATCCGCCGCCACCAAGCCACGGTCTGGACGGTTGACCAACTCAAAGAGCGCCTGCCGTCCCTGGGGGTCAGCGAGGTTTTTCGCACGGTAGACGTGATTACCGCCGGAACCTTTGAGCCGATGGAGTCCTCCGGCGCCATCCTCAACCTCGGCCACACCGACCCGCCCATTAAAATCCGTCAGTGCTGGCTGGATGGGGTTCCGGCCTACGCAGGCTTTGGGGCAGTGGATCTCTACCTGGGGGCGACGGCGATGGCAGACTACACGGGCAGTGCCGAAGGGTCAGACCCGGACAAAGTATCCCTGAATCGGGGGGGCGCTCACGTCATTGCCGATTTAGTTGCGGGCAAATCGGTGCCGTTGCGGGCCTTGGGTCAGGTAACGGATTGCTACCCCCGCGCTGTTTTTGAAACCACCCTCTCCCGCGACACCATTAATCAGTTTTATCTGTTTAATCCCCGCAATCTCTACCAGAATTTCATCGTCGGGGTCAATGGCGGCGATCGCCCTTTGTATACCTACCTGGGGCCCCTGCAACCCCGTCTGGGCAACGCGGTCTACTCCAGTCCCGGCGCGCTTTCGCCCCTGCTCAACGACCCGGATTTAGAAGTACTGGGCATTGGCAGCCGCATCTTTTTGGGAGGAGGTGTGGGCTATATTGCCTGGGAAGGAACGCAGCATTTCCCACTGCAAAAACGTCTGCCCAATCGCACGCCCATCGGCCCGGCGGCCACGGTAGCTCTCATCGGCGATGGCAAACAAATGTCTCCTGATTGGGTGCGGGGCTGCTACTTCAAAAACTACGGCCCCTCCCTGATGCTCGGCGTGGGGGTAGCTTTACCCGTTCTCAGCGAAGCCATCGTCGGGCACTGTGGCATTCAAGATGGAGAAATTGTGGCGCCTGTGGTAGATTTTGCCATTCCTCGCCGCGTCCGCCCCACCTTTGGTCTGGTGAGCTATGCCCAACTGAAAAGCGGCCGCATTGTTTAGAGGGTCAAACGGTACGAACAGCTCCTCTTTGCAGTTTGTGGCGCTCCCGACAGGTGGCAGAACGCTTGAAGCAATGGATTGAGCTGGGCCGCTTTGAGCTGAGCGACCCCATTGCTCCCCTGCCCCAAGACCGGGCCTTTATTTCTCAAGACCGCTGGGCGCGCCCATTGCGCTGGAATAAAGCAACTATTCTTGCGTGGGTTGCTGCTCACTGGGTGCAGTCCGCTTGATCGAGGGCCGGGGTTTACTGGGAGCAGGAGCAGCGGTGGCACGCTCTTTGTTGGCGGGTTTAATGGCCGGTTTGGGTTTGGGCTTGGCCACGACGGGCTTCTCGCTGGGATGTTCTGCGGCCAGTTCTGGGCGATCGCCTGCTTGAGGGAGTTGGGGCTTAGATTTTTTTGACAGGTTTGCTGGGTTTTTTGGGCAGGGGTTTTTTGCGGCGGGTGGGGCCAAAATCGGTGGCAGCAGATACTTCTAGGATCTGTTCATTGAGTTGCACCTCCAGTTCCCAAAACCGGCCCACCGGGCGGCCCTCTAGGGTTCCCGTCAACTTCAACTTGAAAAACTTGGGCGGCTCCGATTCCTGGCGGGCAGCTTGGCGAATTTTGACGATGATTTTGTTTTCGGTGGGCAGATAAAAAATCACTTCCCCACGAATGGAAAAATAGCCATCTTTGACCTCTTCCACTGGGGCAGGTTCCGCCTGGGGCAGGGCAAGGGTTTCTGGTTCCCAAACGCCTACAATTTGCACGTGTAGCTCGTCATTTTCCTGGCGCGTCCGGGGATAAACCACCCACAGATGCTCTTGGTTCAAATCTAGATGGTTTTTCACCAAACTAATTACCCGACCGAGCAAGACGGCATCCAGGGTAATTCCGTCGCTGCGGTGCAACAGTCCCCGCGTCATCTGCTCCTGAAACTCGTAGCGTCCCTGTACTAATCCAATGGCCCGATATTGTCTGGGATTGCTAGGCGGCGGAATCGGGTGCTGGCGCGACGGCAGGGAAGCTAGCTGACTCTCTTCGGTTGTTGGCGTCTCAGAGGATGGAAGTAAGTCGGGCACTTCTGCAAGGGAAGCCTTTGATTCGGCAGGCTGATTGGCATGGGGGTTCATAGAAAACTCCTGGCGGCGGAGACAACGGCGGCGGATAGGGACGCAACGGACAACAACGGCAAAGAAGGTGCAGCAATGATAGCTCTCTGAGGAGCGCTGGGGAGTCAGCAGGCGATCGCCCGGCGGCAGACCGTCTGCCCATTTTAGCAAAACGGTTTGCTTGTCCTAGCAACTTGGCGGTAGAGTAGAGGGCAAAACCTCCGGTTGCTGCTGCGATCGCCAGGGAAGGCCGCGGGCGGTTGGGTATGGCAGCAATTGAAGGCGAGGCATCATTTTTTCTGGATTGTCGGGTAATTTAAGCGCGTAAGTAAGTTCCTGGAGAGCCGTTTCCAACTATGACAGAATCCCCTAGCAAACGCAATCGCTGGACTTATGTGGTTTTGGCCTTTTTGCTGGTGACC
>JAAUTE010000167.1 GCA_012031815.1 Chloroflexaceae bacterium | reverse complement strand
GGGCAAACATTCTCGGCAGAGCAACTAGAGTCAACGGGGAAGGATGAGCAAACTAAAAATAATATTTAAGCTTCTCAGCGCTAATTTTGAGGAACCAAACTGTTGTTGCCAAAAGCGAATTAACAGATAATAAAGGGTGGATGCTGAGGTTCTTCACTGGCCAGTCCGATAACGGTTCCCAGGGGGCCTCTCTCTGGAGAAGGCTCTAAATATTTGCGAAAATCTGACAGGGAAATTACTTTTCCGGCAAAAATATCCTGGTTAGCTTCTTTGACTGTATAGCCAGCAGCCCTCAGTAAGGTATAGCCTTCATCGTTTTCCCAAAAGGGTTTTTCCCCAACATTAACCGTTCGGAACCCAATGCCAAAACAGATAATTGGTAAGAGAGCGACAAGCAATCGCCAATCTCCCAAAAACTCTCGCTCAATCAATTTTAGTTTCATCAGCGTTGCTTAAGGTCGAGCTTGTAAAGGGAAAGTTCAAATTTTGCGATTTCATAGTTAAAATTGTAAATTGATTGATAAGAAATGTTCCGCCGATCCAGCTCAGACAAAAGAGCATCGCTAGGAGAATAAAGAAAAACCGTGGCAAATCCCGCTGGAATAACCAAGGATTTTGCATCCTCAAGAATCAATAGGTGAGTTCCAGGATTAAATATTACGGGATAGTAAAGCTTATCGTAAAATACGCAGTCAGAACATTCTTTGATGACCAGGGGGCGATCGCTGCGAGTTACCAGGGAAACCAGGGGTTTTTCATAGGCTGAAGGCCCCCAAACCGTTTCACCAACTGCCCCAATGCCAGAAGATATTGCACCGACAAAGAGGAGAGTCACCGCGATGAGGCTCCAAACCCCAGACTGATTTGCCTTGATTTCGGCGGTGAGTTTAGCTGCTAGCAGATAAGCAATGGCAATTTCTATGCCAACATAACAAATGAGAAAGTAGCGATAGTTAATCCATCGCGTTCCGCCCCCAGCAGATCTGCCAGGAAAACGGCAAAATGAAATTCCTAATAAAATTAAGATAAAGCTCCCAGCTCTCCAGGGAGCGTGACGGCAGAGAAAATAAAAAGCATAGCTAATTAAAATACCGACAGGAATAATTAAAACCACATCCAAAATCGAGGAATCATCCCGAAAGTGCCAGAGAACTAAGCCTCGATTCACATTATTAATCCCGTAACCGACCACTTGCCAGAAATCCGAAGGAAGGGTTAGCCATTGGAGGGTTCGCTGGGACACGAGTAAATTCTGCCCAATCACCCACAACCAGGGCGAGACCAGCCCGATCGCCGCGATCGCCGCCAGCAAATAGCCCCTAGCTGCTTTGGTCAACCGCCCGCGCTCTGTGAGCAACACATAGGTTCCGTGGGCGATCGCCACCAATCCCGTGAGCAGTTGCGTATAAAAACTCACCGCCAGGGTTACCGCGTAAAGACTCCAGCCCAGCCTAGTCGGATATTTCAGCGATCGCAGAAAGATGGCAGAAGCAAGGACTGCAAGCAGCAAAAACAAGCTATAAGGGCGGATAAAGTGGGCAAACTCCAGCATAATTGGGGAAACCGCATAGAGCGCCATAGCCAGCCAGCCCACCAGCGGCAAGGCAAATAATTCCCAGCACAGCCAATAGAGGGCGGGTAAGGTCAGCAAATTAAACAGCAGGGGCAGGGTTCTCAGGGCCAGTTTAGAGGTGCCAAACCGTTGCTGCCAAAAGCGGGTTAGCAAAAAGTACAGGGGCGGGTGCTGGGGTTCTTCGGTGGCTAGTCCGAAAATTGTCCCGGCTGCGCCTTTTTCGGGAGAGGGTTTTAGATATTTGCGGAAATCAGCCACCGAAACTACCCGCCCGGGAAGAAGATCCCGATCCGCTTCGGCTGAGGTGTAACCCGACGCCCTCAACAAGGTGTACTGTTCGTCCCAGTGCCAGAAGGGCTTATCGCCAAAATTGACGGTGCGAAATCCCACCCCTAAACTCAGGACAAGCAAAAGAGTCAGGCATAGGCGCCAATCTCCAGCGAATTCTCGCCTAATCAGCTTTAATCCCATTTCCCCACCATTAAGCCTGTTTATGCCCTTACCCATCCTCTTTGTCCTTTAAGCAATGGGGATGGCATCCTCGGCCCGTTCATCTGGACGCCTGAATCGGGGATGCAGGACTTGTTTGACCAGGGCGATCGCGGTTTGGAGTTCGTTAGGATGCTGCCGCCTCAACCACTGACCGGGACGGCAAAACAGGAGTTCTACCAGATGTCGATGTTGCTCGCCACTTAGGGGGCCGAATTTCAAGTCAATATCGCTCTGGTTGGCAAATTTGAGAACCTCTCCCGGTAGTTGCATCGTCCCCGGCCATTCTTCGGATTGAATCTCAAGGGTGACGCGATCGCCGGGTACAAATTCCGGCACGGGGGGGTCTAAACAGATTCGCACACCGCCTTCCGAGGCTAGTTGGGTAAATCCCGTGCAGGTGCGATCGCCGTGAGTCAGCAGGACGGGACGTTCAAACTTGAACCATTCATAGGTCTCTACCCTGGGGGCATCAATACTAGCGAGAATGGCCAGGCTGAGGATCACCAGGTTGTAAACTCCCCAAAACATCAGAATACTCACCACCTCTCGTTCCAAACCGGAAAAAGACAGCTCAGACCCTCGGAAAATCCGCCAACCCAAGCCAGCCAGCGCCAGCCCGTTACCCAGCCACAACACCCCCAAGGGCAGGGTCAGCCAGACATTCAGGCGCAGTTTTTGAGAGTAAACGCCCTTAGGCGTCACGCGAAACCCCCGCGCAAAGGGATTTAGTAAGGTTTGCAGCGCCGCTAGGCTAAAGGGAATCACATGCACCATGCTGACAATCTCAAACAAAATCCAGGACAGCGATCGCTCGCTTAACCAATGTAGAGAAAGCAATTGGATAAACAGGGGCAGCACGATGAAATATAGATTCTCGTTCGGAGTAATTAGCGTGGGAAAAACGCTCGTCACCCCGCCAATGATGGGAACCAATAAAATCAGCAGGCGGACGAAACTAGCTCAACCAAAAGGAAAGGCTAACCAGGTGACCAAGGCGCTGACGCCAACTCAGTCCCGGTACGGATAGAGGATTGGCGGGAATGAAAAATCCCTGTAAATTGCCCGTGAGCCAGCGATGGTGCTGGGACATGTAATCGGCTAAACTCTCTGCTGCCAGACCCGCACTGAGATTTTCATCGAGATAAATGACCCGCTGGCGACAAGCGGCAATCATAACTCCCGAAAAATAGTCTTCAGTAATGGATTCCGTAACAAAACCGCCAATTTTATCTAGGTCGCGGCGGCGAACCACGAAGGCAGAACCATCACAAATTGTGGCACCGATGCTGTCCAGGGTCGGCTGTCCCTTGCGGGAGAAATCTTCCCGACTGACCGTCATGTATTTGGCTAGCCCCAAATTGCGAACAATGGGGTCAGGATTATAGAAATTCTGGTGGGACTGCACTAAACCAATGTCATCCTGGCTAAAAAAGCCGACGGTTCGCCAGAGAAAGTTGCGGGTCGGCACAAAATCCGCATCAAATACGGCAACAAGTTCGCCCTGGCTGTATTGAAGGGCCTGATTTAAATTCCCCGCTTTGGCGTGGCGGCGATCGCTGCGAGTGAGGTATTTGCAGCCTAATTCCAGGGCGAGCTGGGCAATGGCGGGGCGATCGCCATCATCAAGGACATAGATCACCCTATGGGGATAATCCACCGCCTGACAGCCAATAATGGTGCGCCGCACAATGCGCTCCGGTTCGTTATAGGTCGGAATCAAAATATCGACCGTGGGCTGGTAATCCCCCGCTTTCACCAGGGCTTCGTAACGATTGGCCTCTTGGGTGCGATCGCGGATGCCCGGTAGCCAAAACAGCATGAGCAGCCCCGGAATCGTCAGGGGGATTTCAAGGATGACCAGGGCGAGGGCGAACAGGCCATTCCAGGGCCCGTTGAAATTGAGGGTTGCCAAAACGCGCCAGAAAATGTAGCGAATCAACAGTGCGATGATGATGCCCACAATGATGCCGCGAGTCCAGGGATTTGGCTTCGGGAAAAAAGTGGTAATTGCCAGGACAATCGCCAATAATACGGCAAAAATTCCCAGCAACAGCGGTCGATGAGGCGGCTCCGGGACGCTGACAAACCAGGGCGGCTCCTGTTGCACTGCTTGAACAGCCGCTGCCCAACGGACGATCACCTCATTGCCCAGCAGCCAGCTCACCCCAAACGCCAAGAATAAACCCACTCCCGCGACGACGAGCAGCGTGGCTAGGTGAATGTGGGGCAACGATCGCCCTCCGAGTCGCTGAAAGCGTTTCCTAAAATTAAACGGCTGGTTGCTCGGCATACAGTTTTAAGGGGCTGACCGGTAGAGGACTAGTTTTCCAGTTGGAGTTGCTTGGTGCGGGCTGGGTGGTCAGTGGGAGCGGCACATTGTAGGGTGATGCCATGTTTGTGAACCAATTCGTAGGTCGGGCCGCTCACATAGTCATGGTAATAAAACTCATCTCGCACAATATAGCCATTCCAGATAATAATATCGAGATCGATGGTGCGCGGCCCGGATTTAATCACTGTTTTGACCCTTCCCAGCCGTATTTCAACGCGTTTCAGGGATTCGTTGAAGCTCAGGTAGTCTTGGCGGGTCTTGAGATAGAAGGCTGCATTGTGAAAATCTGGTTGATATTGATAGCCAACGGGCTTGGTAATAATAATTTTCGAGGAATCCATCCAGGTTTGCTCCTCGGCCAGGATTGCCGCTGCCCGGCGTAGGTTCTCCACTGGGTTAATATTGGAGCCGACGGAAAGGATCGCTTCATTCATGGGTTTTAACCCCCTCCTAACCCATAATTTTCCGCATTTTTGCCAACATTCGTCAGAGATTCGCCACCATCAACCATAAGAATCTGTCCGGTCACGAAGTCATTGTCCAAAATGTACTTCATTGCCTGGAAAAGATAATTAATTTTTCCTTGGCGTTTCAGTGGAATTCCCTGAATGCGCCACTGAATATAATCCGGGGTTCTCTCATTGGCTGGCAAGGTGACGCCGGGCGCAATTCCATTGACGCGAATGTGGGGAGCGAGTTCGAGGGCTGCCAGTTTGGTCAGTTCGGCTAAGGCTTTTTTCGAGAGGAGGTAAGCGGAGTAGTGATATTGATTAAAGGCAATTTTATTGTCGATGATATTGATAATATTCCCTGACTGACAAACGCGGGCAAAGGCTTGCATCAGAAAATAGGGCGATCGCAAATTGACGGCAAATTGTTCCTCAAACAGAGCGGGCGTGGTTTTGCACAGAGGAGCCGCTTCGTAAACAGAAGCACTATTGACCAAAACCCGAAGAGTGGGCAGGCGATCACCAATGGCGGCGAGCAAGGGTTCAAAGTTAGTTTCCTGGCTAAAATCAGCTTGAAACGCTTCAGCTTGAACCCCCAGGGCGCGAAGTTCGGTAAGGGTATCCTGGGCCGCCCGATGGGAGCGATGGAAATGCAGGGCGATGTCGTAGCCTAATTCGGCGAGATTGAGCGCGAATGCCCGTCCCAGCCGCACTGCTCCCCCAGTTACCAGGGCTGTTCCTTTCATCGTGATTTAACCTCCTAAACTGGTCGATTTTTCAGCATTGGGCTGGCAAAAATAGCATCTTACCCAAGTATAGATGAGAAAACTAAGCTGTCTGAGCTACTGCGAATCGCGCAAATTACAAGCGTCCCATCAACGCCGAGAAACTGTCAGCGAAGCCAGATTTCTTAGCAGATCGAGACCCCAACAAACCAGGGGAAAAGGCGATCGCAAGACCACAACAGCAAACAAGGGAAAAAACCTTGCTCAAAAACCTCAGAAACCGGGTTAACCTTTAGACCGCCAAGGGAAGGCTAGGGTTCATTCCGGGGTTTTCCTGCCCTCTGCCAACTTAATCTGCCCCAACAGGTCTCCTGAGCAAGATTTGGGCTAGACTACTCCTATTGTCAGCGGCTCAACGGGCGAGTCCTAAACCTTAATTTCTAATAGTCTATGGGGATTCAGATTGTAACGGGCGCAGCAGGCTTTATTGGTTCGCATTTAGCCGAAACGCTACTGCTGCATGGAGAAAAAGTGATCGGGATTGACCACTTCAATGATTACTATTCTCCCGCACTAAAGCGTCAAAATGCTGCGATTTTACAAGCTTTTCCCAATTTTGAGTTAGTGGAAGGGGACATCCAAACCCTGGACTGGCCATCCCTGTTGGCTGAGGCTGAGGTTGTTTATCATCAAGCGGCACAGGCCGGCGTTCGAGCTAGCTGGGGCCAGGACTTTCGCCATTATTCAGAGCGTAATATTAATGCTACCCAAGTCATTCTAGAGGCGGCCAAGGAGGCTCGGCAGTTGCAGCGGTTGGTGTATGCGTCTAGCTCCTCGGTTTACGGCAATGCGGAAACCTTTCCCACCCCGGAAACCGCCTGTCCCCAGCCCGTCTCTCCCTATGGCATTACCAAACTGGCCGCGGAGGGACTTTGCCGACTTTATTGCGATAATTTTGGGGTTCCGGTAACGGTACTGCGCTATTTTACTGTTTACGGCCCGCGCCAGCGCCCTGACATGGCTTTTCACAAATTTTTTCAGGCCGCGATCGCCGACCGGCCCATTTCAATTTACGGTGACGGCCAGCAGACCCGTGACTTTACCTTTGTCAGCGATGCGATCGCCGCGAATTTAGCCGCAGCCACTGTTACTAAGGCGGTGGGGAAAGTGTTTAACATTGGGGGAGGCAGTCGGGCGGTGTTGAGCGATGTGCTAGATCAGATCGAAGCCGTGATTCAGCGTCCGTTGCGCCGCGACTATGGGGAGAAAGTCAGAGGGGACGCCCAACATACGGGAGCGGATGTTTCCAAGGCTCAGGCGATTCTCAGCTATCAGCCCCAGGTTTCCCTGAGCGAGGGACTACAGCAGGAATGGGACTGGATACAGAACTTGGGCGCTATTTCCCCCCGGTAACTTCGCCTCTCCAACGCTGACATTAAATCTATGAATGCACCTGAGTTAACCTCCCTTGTTCAGTTAGAGACCCTTGATGGAGTCTATCCAGGGATTTCCGTGGTGGTTCCGGTCTATAACGAGGTGGAAAGCTTGCCCCGTCTGGTTAACGCGATCGCCTCGGTCTTGCAGGAAAACCAGTATCACTACGAGATTATTTGCGTCGATGATGGCTCTACCGATGGTTCCACTGCCTTGCTCAAGCAATTGGCCTTGGAGCGCAGCGATCTCTGTGGGGTACTGCTGCGCCGCAACTACGGCCAGACGGCAGCCATGGCCGCGGGGTTTAACAGTGCCAGGGGACAGGTCATTATTTCCCTGGATGCAGATTTACAAAACGATCCGGCGGATATTCCCCTACTGTTGGCAAAACTGGAGGAAGGCTACGATTTGGTGAGTGGCTGGCGCCAACAGCGGCAAGATGCGGCCCTCACGCGCCTACTGCCCTCGAAAATTGCCAACTGGCTGATTGGGAAAGTGACGGGGGTGGCCATTCATGACTATGGCTGCTCTCTCAAAGCCTATCGGGCTGAGCTGCTGGCAGATATGAAACTCTATGGGGAGCTGCATCGCTTTTTACCGGCTCTGGCCTTTATTGAAGGTGCAAAAATCGCTGAAATTCCAGTGCGCCACCATTCTCGCCAGTTTGGCAAGAGCAAGTACGGTTTGGGACGAACCTTTCGGGTGCTGATGGATCTGCTGACCATTTGGTTTATGAAAACCTTTCTCACCCGCCCCATGCATGTTTTCGGCTATCTCGGACTGGTGCTGATGGGATTGGGTCTAGCCTGCGGCGCTTATTTAAGTTTTCTTAAGCTCGTGTTGAGCCAAAGCATTGGCGATCGCCCCTTGCTGATTTTGGTGGCGGTGCTGTTGCTGACAGGGTTGCAGTTGTTTTGCTTTGGGCTGTTGGGCGAGTTGCTGATGCGAACCTACCACGAATCCCAGGGACGGCCGATCTACCGCATTCGGGAAATTGCCGGACGTCAGCGCCATAAGGGCGAAATTTAGCCTCAATTTCAGGGGGAATAGGTCACAATCGCCCTGCCCTGGGCATCGTAAACCTGAATGGCCGCGCCCGCATTGCTGGCAATGGTGGCAAAGCTGCTCTCTAAGCTTTCTAAATGGGCCAGGAGTTCGGCACTAATTTGGCGATCGCTTTCCTGTTGGGCGCTGAGAGCGGTTTGTTCCACCTGCTGTTCGTAGGCAGCGGTCAGGGTCACGCGAATGGGATTGCCGATTTGATACTGGCAAATGCGGGGGGGACCTGAACAGGTTTTTTCGAGATCGCCAGCGGCTTGCTGGCGTCTTTGGGCGGCTTGTTCTTGGAAATCGAGCTGTTCTAGGGCTTGCTGGTAGCTGATGAGCCGGGATTGGGCGGCTGCATGTAGCCCGCTGGTTTCGGGAACCTGTTCTAGGGCGGCAATGGCACTGCGCCACTGGGCCAGGGCTGCCGACCACTGTTGTTTAGCCTGTAGGGTTTTGGCTTGGGCGGCCCGCTGGGCGGATTGATGATAAAAATTGAGCGCCTGTTCTTCCCGCTGCTGGTGTTGGCGGACAACGACTAGTTTTGCGAGATAGTCGGCTAAAATTTGTTTCTTGCGCTGATAGCCGCTGGTTTGGGCGGGAATGGCTCGCACTTGGGCAAGGGCTTCCTGCCAGGCAGATTCGGCTCCGAGCCAATCGCTGAGGGTGCGGGCGCTGCTTTGCTGGGATTCAGCTCGCTGGGCGGCTTCCTGGGCGGCTTGCAAAATCAGGCTGGAGCCGCCGATGAGGTGCTTCAACGACGCGGGCAAGCCCGAATCCGTGGCGTGCAGGTCCACGAAGTCGGTGCCCACCTGAGCTGCGGCACGCGGGCCCTGCGGGGTGTAAATGGTTGCCAGACGCATCAGCCGCCACCTCAGAATGAAGAGTAGGATCGTTCAGGTATTGAATAGCTTCCCGACCTCAT
>JAAUTE010000166.1 GCA_012031815.1 Chloroflexaceae bacterium | reverse complement strand
AGAGGTTGCCCTATCTGGAGGTGCAGGGCAGGAAACGGCTCAATTGCTGGCTCAACTAAGTGGGGAGAATTGGCAGGTGTTATCCGATGAGGCGGTGTGGGAGTGGCATTCCGGTTCGGATTGGCGGAGGGTGGTGGGAGGAAAGCGCTATGGGGCTGCTGGCGGCATGGCACAAGTGGGGAAGGCGTTGGGATCGGGGTTGGAGATTTGGCGGCAGTGTCGGGTGGTGCAGTTGGTGGCTCAGCAAGGCACATGGGAGCTGATTCTGACAGGGGAAAATGATTGTCCCCAGAGTTTGCAGGCTGAGGTGGTGGTGTTGGCGATTCCGGGACCCCAGGCGTTGATGGTGTTGCAAGCATCGGCGATCGCTTGGCCGCAAAGGTTACTGCAAAGTTTGGCGGCGGTTGAGTATGAGCCTTGTTTGACGGTGATGGCGGGTTTTGCGGAAGAGTATCGGCAGGAGCTTGAACAGCGATCGCCGCAGTGGCAGTTTCTGAAAATGAGGAATCATGCTGATTTGCGGGGGATTCAGTTGGCGAATTCGTCTCCGGTGTTTGTGCTACACAGTACGCCGGGGTTTGCCGCAGGGTATTTGGAGGCGATCGCTCTAGAACCGGCGGGAGAGTTGTTGCTCAAAGAGGCCGCAGCGCTGTTGTTTCCGTGGCTGGCGAGTCCTGAGTGGGTGCAGGCGCATCGTTGGCGCTATGCTTTTCCTCGCGTTGCGGCGATCGCGCCTTGTTTGAGGAGTTGGGAGCCGCTGCCGTTGGTGTGTTGCGGGGACTGGTGCGGCGGCAATTCAGGGGAGAGTGCTCTGAGTTCGGGTTTAAACGCGGCTACAACCCTACACCAATGGTTTCAAGGTCAGTGATCAGGTTCTGAACGTCGTCGTTGCGGTAATTTTCTCGATGGATGGACAATGGAACTTGGCGGGCCGAGAAAAAAGCTTGGCGCTTCGAGAACTGAATTAGAAAATCTTATCAAATAACTTTACTGGCCGAGAAAAATACTCGACGCTTGGAGAAAAAAGCTCGGCAGTTGGAGAAATTTTGTAAAACATTTTACAAAAGAGCTTGGCCCTTCGAGAAAAAAGCTTGGCGATCGCAGTTTCGATCTCGGATTCCGGACAAAAATATTAGAAAATCTTATTTCAGACCCCGTCCGTTGAGAAAAAAGCTGTTTCGTTGGGGTGCTAGAGGCGATCGCTGAGGTTTGGGAGCGTTTACAAGGTGGGCAAAAAGATTAAGCTGAGAGTGTCGCGCTTATCCCATAAAGCATGATTACTACTATTTCTCAATCCGGCTCGGAAAGTAAAGGCTTTATTGATGCTCACCAAGCTCAGGAGGAGATAGAGCGTTTAAACCGTGCTTTAGCCATTAATCCCTGGGAAGATGCAATTTGGAACAGCCGAGGCACTGCACTAGCGAAAATAGGAAAATACGAGGATGCGATCGCTAGTTATGACCAGGCTCTAAAAATTAATCCTGGCTTCAATGTAGCCTGGTACAACAAAGGCAAGGCTCTAGACGATTTAGGAAGACACGAGGAAGCGATCGTCAGCTTCGACCGTGCTATCGCGATTAATTCTAAGGATTACCAAGCCTGGTTTAACCGAGGTATTGCCTTGGGAAATCTGGGGAGATACGAGGAAGCGATCGCCAGTTACAATCGTGTCTTAGCAATTAATCCTAACAACGATGCCGCCTGGTATAACAAAGCTTGCTGCTTTGGATTGCAGGGACAGATAAATTTGGCCGTGGAAAACCTCAAACGCGCCATTGATTATCGGCTCATTTTCGGGATAAAGCTAAGCAAGACCCGGACTTTGACAGCATTCGTTTGGATAAAAAGTTTTATGCTTTAATATGCAATCAACTAGATAGCTCTCTTGCCGATAACGCCTCTGAAATACCTGAGCCGATTCCACAAACTCCCCTAGCTCAGAAACTGTGGGAAATTCGTCAGCGGCGATCGCCACCGGGCTACAATTACTGAGTCCAACAGAAATCGAACGAGAGCTAGCAGCACGCCGAGGCGGATACCGTGACCCCTAAGAAAACTTATATTGATTCAGGTGTTCTATTTGCTGCGTTTCGGGGAGAGGAACCACTCAGTCTCAGGGCTTATCGTTTTCTCGATAGCAGCGATCACCAATTTGTCTCCAGTTTATTTGTCAGATTAGAGGTACTGCCCAAAGCCATTTATCATCAACAACAAGAGGAAGTTGAATTTCATGAAACTTTTTTTGCTGCTGTCAGCGATTGGGCGATGGATATAGAAAGCGTGACAAAAAATGCTTATCAATTGGCTTGTACTTACGGTTTAGCGGCAGTAGATGCGCTTCATATCGCTTCTGCTTTATTACTTAAAGCTGACGAATTTATTACCACTGAAAAACCAACCAAACCCATGTTCCGAGTTACTGAAATTCCAGTCATCTCAATTTTGCTATTGTCAGCAAATTAAGCATTGGGGCGCGGGAGGTGCGCCCTAGAGTTTTAGCCCTGGTTAATCCTGAAAATGGTCGATAATCGCCTGGGCAAATTCAGAACATTTCAGCGGCTCCACGGGGGGTTCCAATAAGCGGGCTAAATCGTAGGTCACCTGACCGTTGGCGATCGCCCCTGCGACTCCCTTTGCGAATCAAATCGGCCGCTTCTTGCCAGCCTAAAAATTCCAGCATCATTGCGCCGGATAAAATTAAAGAACCGGGATTAATCCGGTCTAAACCCGCGTGTTTGGGAGCGGTTCCGTGGGTGGCTTCAAAAATCGCACAATTGTCGCCGATGTTGGCTCCCGGCCCCATGCCCAACCCCCCAACGATCGCCGCCGCTGCATCGGAAAGATAGTCGCCATTCAGGTTCATGGTCGCTAAGATCGAATACTCATCCGGTCGGGTTTGAATTTGCTGGAAAATACTGTCGGCGATGCGATCGTTGACCATAATCTTGTCGCGCCACTGTCCGTTACCGTGGGTTGCCCAAATGGCGTCTAAAACTGCTTTTACCTCCTGGCAAACTTCCTGCCGCTTGTCCGGGGTTAGCCCATCGTAACCAGGCTCCACCTGACGAGCATTGTCCTCCAAAGACAGATCTGACTGGCACTCCTGATTGCTCAAAATCCAGGATTCCCGCTCCGCTACACAATCAGCGCGAAACTCTGTAGTCGCCAACTCGTAGCCCCAATCCCGGAACGCCCCCTCGGTGTACTTCATAATATTGCCCTTGTGAACTAGGGTTACCTGCTGCTTCGCCTTAGGCAGTCGCCGGGCGTGAAGGATAGCTCGACGTACCAATCGTTGCGATCCTGTTTTACTAATCGGCTTAATGCCAATGCCCGCATCTAGAGGAATGCGCTTTTTGCCATGCTCCGGCGTTTCAGGAATGAACTTGTGGTTGAGCAGGTCGATTAGCTGCTCCGCGATCGCCGTTCCCTGTCGCCATTCAATGCCCAGATAAATATCTTCCGTATTTTCGCGATAGACGATGACATCCAGCTTTTCCGGGGTTTTATGGGGGGAAGGAGTTCCAGCGTAGTAGCGACAGGGCCGCACGCAGGCGTAGAGGTCATTAATTTGCCGCAAGGCCACATTCAGCGAACGAATCCCCCCCCCGATGGGCGTCGTCAGCGGCCCCTTGATAGCGACCCCATATTCTTGAATCGCCGCCAGCGTATCCTGGGGCAAATATTGATAGGTTCCATAAACCTCGCAGGCCTCATCCCCGGCATAAATTTTGAACCAAACGATCTGGCGGTCGGCATAAGCCGCTTGCACGGCTGCATCAATGACTTTCTGGGTGGCAGGCCAGATATCTACCCCGGTTCCGTCGCCTCTGATAAAGGGAATAATCGGATTGTTCGGCACAATGGGCTGACTATTCTCAAACCTAATGACAGAACCCGTCGTTGGTGGCGCAATCTTTTCGTACATGGTGTCTTTTGTCGATCTATGCTGTCGATCGGTAGGCTAGCAAATCCCGCTCCCCTCCTGCGATCGCAGGCGACACCTTTTTTTAGGTTCGTCGCAGTATCCTTGAATCCCGAAGACGCCAAGGAAGCCAAAGTATGTCAGATTAGGGAGAGGAATGCCCACACCACACCTCGGCGATCGCCGTTGCCGCTTACGTTCATGGTTGACCCCTCCCCCGCGTCCCGTTGCGACGAACTCAAAGAGCGCTTTTTCCAGGCTGGGAGTAAGCAACAGCTTCAGCTTATCGAGGAATTAGTGAGCGCTGGCGAGCCGGGCTGGGCGATTTTACAAGGGTTTTTAGCAGAACTGCCCCAGCCGGATCTGGTTGCGGGCAAAGCCTACCAAGCTCTGTTTAGCTTAAATAAACCCGAAATCCAGGAATTTTTGCAAGCTCGCTTTCCCCAGGGATTGGTGGCCGCCCCTTCGGAGCGCAACCTTGATTATCATTGTTACAGCATTTTCTCAGCCAGCGGGACTACCAAGCCGCCGATAACCTTACCCGGCAAAAACTCTGTGAACTGGCAGGAGATGCCTCAATACAGCGAAAATGGGTATATTTCACCGAGGTTGACCAGTTTCCTGCCACAGATTTACAAACCATCGATCGCCTTTGGCTGATTTATTCCGAGGGCAAATTTGGCTTTTCTGTGCAGCGCCAGCTCTGGCTGGCCCTAGGGCGGGACTATACCAAACTTTGGCGCAAAATTGGCTGGAAAACCGACAATCAGTGGACGCGCTATCCCAACGGCTTCACCTGGAACCTCAGCGCTCCCCCAGGCCATCTGCCCCTATCCAATCAACTGCGAGGCGTGCGGGTTCTGGCAGCCCTCTTTGCCCATCCCGCCTGGTCAACCCTCTAATCCCAAACCATCCTGGTTTCTGGGAGCAGTCTTAACAGTTGTAAGATTTTTTAACATTTCTCAGTCTCAAGGCCCAGACTCCCTTATTATTGGGATTAACCTTTTCAAGACCGATTAAGATCGACGGAGGTTTAAAGCTTTGAGTATTCCATTACTTGAGTACGCGCCAAAAAGTCAAAATGAGCGCGTTGCGGGTTTCGAGGCGGCTCCTGGAGACGAGCAACCCAGGGTCTTTTCTACGGAATTTGCGCGCTCGGCCACGGAATTGGGCGAAGTGATCGAGGCGGCCTACCGCCAGATCTTCTTCTGTGCCTTCAAGTGGGATCGCGAACCCTTCCTGGAGTCCCAACTCCGCTACGGACAAATTACGGTACGGGATTTTATTCGCGGGCTATTGCTCTCGAAAACCTTTAAAAACAGCTTCTACGACAAAAACAGCAACTACCGCTTCGTAGAACAGTGCGTCCAGCGCGTTCTCGGTCGAGATACCTACAACGAGCGGGAGAAGATTGCCTGGTCAATCGTCGTCGCCACCAAGGGCATCGAAGGGTTTATTGACCAACTGCTCAACAGCGAAGAGTATCTCTCTAGCTTCGGCTATGATACCGTTCCCTACCAGCGCCGCCGGGTGCTAGCCAGCCGTGACAGCGGGGAGCGTCCCTTTAACATCAAATCTCCCCGTTACGACGAGTACCACCGCTCAGTTCTGGGCTTCCCCCAAATTGTTTGGCAGAATCCCGTTCGTCGGTTTATTCCCCAAGAGAAGCGGGCAAAAGCAGGCGATCCCAGTCTCTATATGGATCTGGCTCGCAATGTCAACGCCAAGGGCAATTCTACGCCCCGTGTTTCCGCTGCGAACATTGATCTTAACAAAGTTCCCTATCGCCGTCGTTAACGGCATCTAAGCCAAGTGGCATTGGGGGTAGTACCGGATTGGCGGAGCGAGTTGTTTGATTCTCTCTCGTGGATCGGGCACTACCCCTTAGTTTATGGAAAAACGCTTTTAAACCCCGGTTATTTTGGCGATCGCTCCCCGCGATAAAAGACGGGCAGCTCGTTAGGATAAAAAAAGAATTAAAGACCAAAATTTCCCCAGGTCTCCCTCTCTTATTCGTAAAAATCAAGCTTAACAATGTTAGATACTCAATCGGTTTTAGAGGTATTGCGCCCGGTTCAAGACCCCGAACTGCGAAAAAGTTTGGTGGAGTTAGAGATGATCCGCAATGTGCAAATTCAAGGGAGCAAGGTCAGTTTCACCCTGGTGCTCACCACGCCGGCCTGTCCCCTGCGGGAATTTATTGTGGAGGATTGCCAGAAAGCCGTCAAACAATTGCCTGGGGTAGAAACGGTGGACGTGGCCGTGACCGCAGAAACCCCCCAGCAGCGCTCTGTGGGCGATCGCCTAGTGGTTCCGGGGGTACGCAACATCATTGCCATCTCCAGCGGCAAAGGAGGCGTGGGCAAGAGTACGGTGGCGGTGAATGTGGCGGTCGCCCTCGCGCAGATGGGAGCGAGAGTGGGGTTGCTGGATGCGGATATCTACGGCCCCAATGCGCCAACCATGCTGGGATTGGCGGAGGCCCAACTGGCGGTGCAGCAGGGAGCCAAAGGCGAAGAATTAGAGCCGGCCTTTAACTATGGCGTCAAGCTGGTGTCAATGGGCTTTTTAATTCGGGCAGATCAGCCGGTAATTTGGCGCGGCCCCATGCTAAACGGCATTATCCGCCAGTTTCTCTACCAGGTGCGCTGGGGCGACTTGGATTACCTGATTGTGGATATGCCACCGGGAACCGGGGACGCTCAGTTGACCATGATCCAGGCAGTTCCCCTAGCGGGAGCCGTCATCGTCACGACGCCGCAAACGGTCTCCCTGCTAGACGCTCGCCGGGGTTTGAAGATGTTCCAGCAGTTGGGGGTCAATGTTTTGGGTGTGGTGGAGAATATGAGCTATTTCATTCCGCCGGATCGCCCAGACTGCCGCTACGATCTCTTCGGTTCCGGGGGTGGGGAAAAGGTGTCCCGCGAATTGGGCGTGCCGCTTCTAGGCTGCGTTCCCTTGGAGATTCACCTGCGGGAAGGGGGCGATCGCGGCATTCCGGTAACCATTGACCAGCCGGATTCAGCCTCCGCCGCCGCCCTCAAACAAATCGCTCAACAGGTAGCCGCCAGGGTTTCAGTGGCCGCCTACGCTTAGATGAGAAGCGCAAGTTGAGTTATCTTGGGTTGGGCTGGCGCGATCGCATCGCCTGTTCAGCTTGAATCTGTTAGAGGCGGCAGAGCATGATACAAAAGACCCTACCCAGAATTCGCTGGCGGCTGTTGCTAACCCCTTGGGAGCAAATGGACTGGTCGTTGTTGGCGTTGGTCGTCGGGCTAACGGTGTTTGGTGGCTTGATGATCTATACGACGGAGGTTCATCAAGGCATTCAATACAGCCTCCAGCATTTGGTCTTGGCGGCGGCGGGAGTGGCGATCGCCCTGGGCATTGCCCGCTGGCCCTACGACCTTCTGTTGCAGTGGCACTGGGGAATTTATGCCCTGACTAATCTGACTTTGGTGGTGGTGATGCTGATTGGGGTCACGGCCAACGGGGCACAAAGTTGGTTGCAGATTGGGGATTTTAACGTGCAGCCGTCGGAATTTGCGAAATTAGCCTTGATTGTGACCCTGGCGGCCCTGCTCCACCATTCCCCGGCATCGCGCCTAACGGCGGTGGTTCGCGTGCTGGCAGTGACCGCTTTACCCTGGGTTTTAGTATTTATTCAGCCCGATTTAGGAACTTCTCTGGTTTTTGGGGCAATTACCTTGGGAATGCTCTATTGGGGCAATGCGAATCCTGGCTGGCTGGTGTTGTTGGTCTCGCCCCTGGTGTCCATGTTTCTGTTTAGTCTCTATTTTCCCGGCTGGCTGTTGTGGGCCATCTGTACCGTGGCGATCGCCTGGCTGACGCTCCCCTGGCGAATTGTGTCGGCGGTTTTGGTCTTGGGCGCGAACATAGCGGCGGGCAGGATTGGGATTGTTGTGTGGAATTTGCTCAAAGACTACCAAAAAGATCGCTTAACCTTATTTCTCGACCCCGAACAAGACCCCCTGGGCGGCGGCTATCACCTGATTCAGTCCCGCATTGCCATTGGTTCCGGCGGACTGTGGGGACGGGGCTTATTTCACGGGTCTCAGACCCAGCTTAATTTTATTCCCGAACAACATACGGATTTTATTTATTCGGCGGTGGGTGAGGAGTTGGGATTTATCGGCTCTATCGCTGTCATTATCGTTTTTTGGGCAATTTGCGTGCGCTTGATGGCGATCGCGTGCAGTGCAAAAGATGATTTTGGCTCGCTGTTGGCGGCGGGAATGCTGTCGATGGTTGCCTTTCAGGTGGTCATCAATATTGGCATGACGGTGGGATTAGCGCCGATTACCGGGATTCCCCTGCCTTGGATGAGCTACGGGCGATCGGCTTTGCTGACCAATTTTATTGCCCTGGGTTTGGTGGAATCGGTGGCTAACTATCGACCGAAAAAACAACGCTACTGAGATTTAGCTCAACGACACTGATAAAACCGATAGCGATAGCCCGAAACGCTATCTTCTCCCTCCGGCATCAGTGCGCAGTTGAAGGGATTTAACTCGATGGCAGCGGAGAAATTGAGGAGTCCTAGCTGAAAGGGACGGGGAAAGGTTTGGAGCGCCTGGCTAGAACTTGCGCTGCTAACTCAGAACCGTCTTCTTTATGAGCTAGCAAAAAATGGGGGGCCGGTTCGTGGTTTTGCTGATGAAATTGCCAGCCCACCCCCATCATCTCGGCGATTTGTCCGTGGGAATGGTGGGTTGTTGCCAGTAATAACTGGGTTCCGGGGGGGGCAAACTGGCGGGCCGCTTGCGCCATTAAATCCGGCCGCTCAAATTTCTGATAGCCTAAATCGCTCACCACCGTCACGCCGCCTAAAAAATTCAGGGCCAGAACCACCAGCACCGCCCGCTTGCCGCCGGCCTGCCACCAGGGTTTGTCTCTCCCCGCCTCCTGCCAAACTCTCGCCAACAGCACCGCCGCGATCGCCAACACTGCCGGGAAATAGAAAAACTGAAACCGGGCTGCAATGGTGAGATCGGCGGCGATCGCAAAGGTTATCCAGAGAATCAACCCCCAAGCACATACTACGAAATCCGCCAA
>JAAUTE010000165.1 GCA_012031815.1 Chloroflexaceae bacterium | reverse complement strand
TGGAATCGGGACAAACGAGCAAGTTATCGGGGCCGGCTCGCCCACCGGTCGGGGCCGCAAGCCAAACCAGGTATTAATTACCGCCGCCTCCCCTAGTTCCGGACAAAATTCCCTGCCCTGCTGCCAAACTTGCGCTAGCAATTCTTCCTGGGCTGCGATCGCGCCATTGTCATCGGGAAACTCCACCGTTGCTCCCAACCAATAGTCTCCGCCCCCCAAGGGCACCAAATGTACGTCATGACCGCTGATTACGGGCTGAAACTCCGGATTGCCTAAAGGCTGGGGTAATTTGAGCTGGAGGGCCTGTCCCAGCACCGGCTGTAGCCTAGTTGGCTGCGGTAGCCCGGCGGTTAGGGGAGTCGAACCCAGCCCAGCGGCGATCGCCACCCAATCCGCCTTGAGGGTTCCCGCCGAAGTTTCCAGAACATAGCCCGCAGCCTGGGGCACGATTGCTGCAACCCTCACCCCAAACTGACAAGTTGCCCCCTGAAGCCGGGCCCCCGTGACCAACGCTTCTGTGAGGGCCTTGGGCTGTACCTGCAAATCCTGGGGAGAATAAATCCCGCCAGCAATGTTTTGACCCTGGAGGTGGGGGCAGCGGGCTAGCAATTGTTCCCGCGACCAAATTTCCAAGGGCCAGCCCTGGGTGCGACGCTGGGTGACCAGATGCTCCCAGGGCGCTAACGGCTCTTCGGGAAACCGCAGCCGGAGCAGGCCCTGATAGTTAGCCGGGATTTCCTGACCGGTGAGCGCCGCTAATTCGGGGAGCAGGGTTTGATAGCGTCGCAGGCTTGTCTCCCGCAGTTGCCAGGCCCGTCCCCGCACTTTTTGACTAATGACTGCCATCAAAACACCGAGGGCGGCCCCGCTAGAGCCAGACGCTGGCGTTTGACCCTCGATCAGGGTGACTTCCACTTGCGATCGCCGAGTCAACTCGTAAGCGATGGCAGCTCCCACGACACCGCCGCCAATCACCGCAACTTGAGCCATGAAACCGTCTACTCAGCCTTAATTTGAGAGGGATGCAACCTGAGTTTAAGCAGCTTCCGGTGTTTCCGGCGGCTGGGGCACCAATCTTAGGAAAGTATTTAGATCCTGGAGCGCCTGCTGAAATTCGGGGAGTGCTTGCCCGTCGCTTTGCTGCTTGGCTGCCACATCCAGGCGTTCGATATGGCTAAAAAAGGATTTGGATAAGTTAGCTGCCTCGCCACGATCCTTCTTCAAGAGGGCGCGACTGACATAGCTCATATCCCGGCGCACTTCCCCCAGGGGCCCGTGGATGAAATTGTCGATATTGACCCAATCGCGAGCCTCAATATAATCCGCCAATTCTGTCATGCGATCGCGAGCTGTTTCCAGAGGGGCCGAGAGAACTTGCAGTTGAGTGATGATTTCCGGGGTGTAGGTCGGGGGCGGGGTTTGAGCAGCGGGGCCGCCGCAACTCACCAGGAGCACCGAGACCAATACCAGCAACAATGACACCAAAGATCGAAACATAGACATACGCTTGCAATTTGTCCAGGAAATTTCTCCAGCCTTAGTTTACCGCCATCCTGTCGGGATTATTCAAGGTCGCGCCACCGACCCAAGGAGTATCTGTTGTACCAGGAGCCGGCTGACTTCCATACCTGTTCGGTTCTTCGCAAAGACTTCCCGTATCAAACTGTTGCTAGGAGAGAGACCGAGGATCGGCCAAAAGGCGATCGCTGGCCGTGCTGAGTATCGGTGAGGAGGCGTTTCTCGACAGGGGCGCTGCATGATCGATTGTTTCTGATCTTTACCGATAATTATTAAGCCACTCCTATCAGTGGATGAGTCACTCCTATCAGTGGATAAGTCACTCCTATCAGTGGGTCTGCCGCTTCTATCAGTGGCTTAGTCCTTTGTATCAGTCACTGAGTCCCTCCTATCCCGGATAACGCCACTCCCATCAGCACCCAGGCGATTTCTACAAGGGGAGCGTAGGCGAAGCCGCTCCATCGGAGCATCGCCCTTTACCCCAACCCTGTCAGCGGAGACGATAAACCTCCAACACAGAGGATTTACCCTTTTTTAGGTTAGATACGTGATCGCCTGTCATGCCAAGAAGGTTAAGGGGAGGGCGATCGCTATGCCAGAACCCCTCCCTTGTTTTCCCCCTGGGTCTGAAGACGCGGGGCTGAAACCCCTCCGCTCCTGTGGGTAGTAGCAGGAGGGAAAATAACCTGAAGATTAGTCCGCTGTATGGTTGAACCTTGACTGATAATTTTTACTTTTAACGTGGATTTGAAAATTAGTTCTTCCCACTAAATACTTTCTTCGGGTTTTGCTGTAGACTTTTTCGTATGGAAAGAGCAAATTACATAGACCTTAAGCTATGATTTGTTTTTTCAGATTGAGCGTAACGGGCGATCGCTCACTTTGACACAGGTGGGTATTCCCCTCTATTCAACGCAGCTCATTCCCGAACCTGAATCACCACTGATTAGTGTGATCGTTTGCGGGCGATCGTTTGCGATCGCCGGAGCGAAACCTTATCTTCCAGCACACGACGCACCCGGATACAGATGCAACGGAGTAGGGGATCAAGTCCCTACTTCACCCGAATACGTGGAGCCAGCCACTTAAGCTTTAAGGCTCTGCTTGCCTACCGCCCTAACAGCCAATATTTGATGAAGGAGAAATTACAATCGTGGATTTTTTTGTCCTTGTTCTTAATAGACTTTGTTAAACAATTGCAGTCCCCAACACTCAGCTTTCTGATTGGTGGTATGGTCATTGCCGCCCTTGGTAGCCAACTGCAAATTCCAGAGTCAATTTGTAAGATCATCGTTTTCATGCTTCTCACCAAAATCGGTCTGACCGGTGGAATTGCAATCCGCAATTCCAACCTGACGGAGATGATTTTACCCGCACTGTTTTCTGTAACAGTAGGGATTCTAATTGTATTTATCGCACGCTACACGTTAGCCAAGCTGCCGAAGGTCAAAACCGTAGATGCGATTGCGACCGGAGGATTGTTTGGCGCTGTGAGTGGCTCTACTATGGCCGCCGCCCTGACGCTCCTAGAAGAAGAAAAAATCCCATACGAAGCATGGGCTGGCGCACTCTATCCCTTTATGGATATCCCAGCACTGGTAACTGCGATTGTGGTTGCCAACATTTATCTCAACAAAAAGAAGCGTAGTGTGGCAGATGAGTATCTCAGCAAGCAAGAGCATCTCAGCAAGCAGCCTGTTACAGCAGGCGATTATCCCGATCAGCAGAATTATCCCAGCAGTCGGCAAGAGTATTTCAAGCAGAAGAGTCCTGCGGATAATCGGGTCAAGATCTGGCCGATCGTGCAGGAAAGTCTCCAGGGTTCTGCCCTATCGGCAATGTTGCTCGGCGTTGCGCTTGGACTATTCGCTCGCCCAGAAAGTGTCTATGAAAGCTTCTACGATCCCCTTTTCCGCGGCCTGCTTTCGATCTTGATGCTGGTCATGGGTATGGAGGCTTGGTCAAGGATTGGCGAACTGCGTAAGGTGGCCCAGTGGTACGTCGTGTATAGCGTGGTGGCACCGCTGGTACATGGGTTTATCGCCTTCGGTTTCGGCCTAGTTGCCCACTACGCCACAGGATTCAGCATGGGCGGTGTCGTGGTTCTGGCTGTCATCGCCGCCTCCAGTTCAGACATCTCAGGCCCACCCACGTTGCGAGCCGGTATCCCGTCGGCCAATCCCTCTGCCTACATCGGTGCCTCCACAGCCATCGGTACGCCAGTTGCCATTGGCTTGGCAATACCGATCTTCCTCGGACTTGCTCAGGCGATCGGTATCGGCTAATCTCAAAACCGTTCGCGTCTGTCGAGCAATAACACAAGATCAATATATACAGGTAAGGAGGTAACCAACATGGCCAAACCAGCCAAAAAGCTTGTCATCGTCACGGAAAAGATTCTGCTAAAAAAGATCGCCAACATCATCGAAGAATCCGGGGCGACCGGTTATACGGTTCTGGAAACTGGCGGTAAGGGCAGTCGCAACGTGCGCTCATCGGGACAACCCAACGTTTCCGACACCAATGTGAATGTAAAATTCGAGGTGCTCACCTCGGATCGGGATATGGCTGAAAAGATTGCTGATCAGATTGCGGTGAATTTTTTCATCGATTTTGCAGGCATGATTTATGTCTGTGACGCGGAGGTACTGTACGGGCACAGCTTCTGTGGACCAGACGGCTGTTGAATCGAGACGACGCAGACCGAAAAAGCCAGGGTCATGTCCCAGCTTTTTCGGGTTTTCTGTTTGACATCACTGTCAGGTTTGAGCGGCCCAATTTCTCCATTCATAAGTGAATTTTCTGGCAGGTGTTTCTATAGCAGCGGGCACTTACCCGCCATCACCACACCCATTCGATCGCTATGGAGCCAACATTATGAACAAGTTTGACCCAACTAAACTACAAACCAAATTTGACAACACCAGCGAAGGTTGGCTAGTGCAGATATACAGCGGCGATCGCCGCCTGCTCTGGGTGCTCGACTCGTCTCACGCCTGGACTTTTTTGTTGGGCGGTGGATTCGGTCTTCTACTGGCGGTGGGGTGGTTTAACCTTGCCAATTACAGTCCGTCCAGGACTTACACGACTTATGAGCCGGCAACAACTCCCCCCGAAATGTGGATTGATTAGCTCAGCTAGACTGTTCGGCTTAGTCGATCTGCGTTTAAAGCCAAGGAATTCATGGGGGTTGCGGAGGTTAATTGAGGAGATTCTCCAGCAGAAGATTCCTCCTTGACAGGGCCGCATCAATCCTAGCGTCGTCAAAAAACCTGGTTCTAAATTCTCCAGTCAGAAATTCTCTCATCGAAAGCCAGGGGCTTCTTCTCAACCCTTGAGTTGTAAGATTTCTCCACCTTCTCATACGGCTTGACTCTTCAGCGAACAGCATTGGCTGGCGGCGGAGCGATCGCTACTTGTGTCTTTGCGCTCTGACTATCCCAGGCGATATTGCTGAAAAACCGCCTTGGCAGCGCGGTGAACCAGGGAATGACGATAGACCAACGCGGAAAAATCCTGGCTGTAGCCGCCGCCGATAACGCAGGCCACAGGATAGCCCGCCGCCACACAGGTACTTAACACCTGCATCTCCCGGCGATAAATGCCGCTGTCGGTCAAAGCCAACTTACCCAGACGATCCTGGCCGTGGACATCCACTCCGGCATCGTACAACACTAAATCTGGCTTCACCTGGGAAAGCAAATCCGGCAGGTAACTCACCAGAATTTGCAGATAGCCGTCGTCATCTAAGCCCACGGGCAGCGCTACGTCCAGATCGCTCTGCTGTTTTCGCAGGGGAAAATTTTCCTCACAGTGCATGGAAAAGGTAAACACCCGGCTGTCTCCTTGGAAAATCCAGGCAGTGCCGTCTCCTTGATGCACGTCCAAATCCACGATTAACACCCGCTCCACCCAGCCCCCCTGCTGCAACACCCGAATCGCGATCGCCAAATCGTTAAAAATACAAAAGCCCGCGCCGTAACTGGGAAAGGCATGGTGGGTTCCCCCGGCGGTGTTGCAGGCCAGTCCGTACTTTAAGGCAAGCTGGGCAGTCAAAATCGTGCCCCCAACCGCCGTACAGGTACGCTTGACCAGGGCCGGACTCCAGGGCAGGCCAATGCGACGCTGGGCTTTTAGATCCAGGGTTCCCTGGCAGTAGGCTTGGATGTATTCGCGGGTGTGGACTAAGGCGATCGCCTCCAGAGAGGGCCGCTCCGGTTGATGGAGGGTTGCGGGAGAAATAACGCCATCGGCCAGCAAGCGCTCGCACAACCGCTGAAATTTCGGCATAGGAAAACGATGGCCCTCCGGCAGCGGCGCAACGTAATCGGGATGATAAACCACAGGTAAACCCATGCAACCAGCAATGATCTCCGGTTCTATGATTTAAACCGTAACTGGAGTTTTAGCTGCCGGTTTCCGGGCTGTGAGAACCATGTTGACGCCGCGAGCGGGTGCTAGGGTTAAACCTCGCCGTTGGGGTTGCTCAGGACGGCGATCGCCCAGGGCCAATTCGTAGCGGGACAAAATCGTCGCGAGAGCCAGCTTCATTTCGTAGAGAGCCAGGGCCTCGCCAATGCAGCGCCTGGCTCCCCGCCAAGGGAATAAATTCAAGGGAGAATACTTGCGCTCCAAAAACCGCTCCGGCCGAAACTGTTGGGGATTGGGGTAGAGGTCTTCTCGCTGGTGAACTAGATAGATACAGCCCACAAAAATGGCTCCCGTCCCAAACTGATAGCCCAACATTTCCACAGGCTGCTGGGCTACGCGCGGGAAGGTCAGCATCCCCACCGGGTAAATCCGCAGGGTTTCCTGGCACACTGCTCCCAGGTAAGGCAGGCGAGCAATGGTAGCCGGATTGGTCGGATCGTCGCAGTTGGCTAGCTCTTGCCGGATTTTTTCCCGGACTTCTGGTAGATAATGCGTCCAGTACAGTGCCCAGGCCAGGGCCGTTGCCGTGGTTTCGTGGCCGGCTACCAGCAGGGTCAGCAGCTCATCTTGCAGCTCGATATCGCTCAGGGGATTGCCCAGCTCGTCCACTGCGGACATCAATAGAGACAGAATATCCCTGCGGTTGGGGTCGGGATAGGCGCGGCGGCTGTCGATTTCTGCTTGCAGGAGGTTTCGCAATTGGGTCAGGGTTTTTTGGTAGCGCACCCAGGGATTTATCTCTCCCCCCAACTCGACTGCAACCGGGGCAGCAGAATAAAGGCATTGGTCAGGGGCGAGCCGAACAGATTCAGCATGTCCGCTACCGTTCGTTTAATCTCCTGGGGGCGATCGCCGTCGTGGAGGCCAAAGACCACTTCCAGGATCACCTGAAGGGAAATTTCTTGGGTGGCGGCCCGAGCGCAGAAGGGTTGGCCGGGGGTCAAGTTAGCCATCACCTGTTCTGCCAGGTCACAAATTAGCCTGCCGTAGGTGACCATCCGCTCGCCATGAAACGGCGGCATCAATAACTGTCGCTCCCGGCGGTGCGATCGCCGCTGAGCAGCACCACGGAATGTTCGCCCAGCAGGGGAGAGGCAATGCGGTTATATTCCCCAGGGGCAGCAAATTCCTTGCGGTCTTGGGTCAACAATTGCTGAATCCCGACGGGATGATTGACAAACACCAAGGGTTCGGGCCCCCAAAAAATTTGGGAGAGAAACACATCACCGTAGCGTTTGAAGGCATTGTCCATGTAGCGATCGGGTTGGGCAATCCACCAAGCTAGCTGGACGGGCATGGGCAGTTGGACGCGCTGGGGCAGATTCATAAAATTTCAGGAGAGGTAAATGACCAATCGTTAATGGCGGTTAGTTTTAATACGGGGTGGCGATCGGTTGGCTCAGTTGCCGCCGTCCGATTAACCGCAGGGGCACGCCGTTGTGGGGTGCAAGGGTGACACCACGACGGACAGGTTTGATGGGTTGGGAAGCGGTCAGTTGGAATTGATAGGAGGAGAGCAGGGTGGCTAACACTAACTTTAGTTCTAACATCGCCAGGGCAGCCCCCAGGCAGCGGCGATTGCCTCCGCCAAAGGGAAGGAATTCGTAGGGGGAATATTGGCGCTCTAAAAACCGCTCGGGCCGAAATTGGTGGGAGTGGGGATAAAGATCTTCGCGGTGGTGGATCAGGTAGATACAGGGAGCAAAGCTGGTTTCGGCCCCAAACTGGCGGCCCATAACGGTTACCGGGGTTTTGGCAATGCGGGGGGAGGTAATGGGCACAACGGGATACAGGCGCAGGGTTTCTTCACAAACTGCCGTTAGGTAAGGCAATTGATAGATGGCCATCGGTTCGGGGCGATCGCCTAAGCTGGCCAGTTCGGCTAGGAGTTTTTCCTGGACTTGGGGGCACTGACATACCCAGTAAAAGGCCCAGGAGAGGGCCGTTGCGGTGGTTTCGTGACCGGCCAGCAGCAGGGTGAGCAGTTCGTCTTGCAGTTCGCGATCGCTGAGAGCTACCCCCGATTCCGTTCGGGCTGCCATCATCAAAGCGAGGATATCTTTGCTGGGGGTGTCGGTGGGAGATTGGGGGCGGCGCTCGTCGATTTCGGCTTGCAGTAAGGTTCGGATGCACTCTAGGAGCTGGGTAAACTGGGCCCACGGCCCCCAATTTTGCTGAAGAAAGGGGATAAACAGGAGGCTGGAGCGGATGGGGGAGGCCACTTGTTCGAGGAGGTCAGCGGTGAGGGGTTTTAGTTGCTGGTAGCGCTCCCCTTCCCGGATGCCAAACACCACCTGCAAAATGACTTCTAGGGTAATGCTCTGCATGGCTCGGCGCATGTTTATGGTTTGACCGAGCTGCCACTGGGCTTCCTGTTGGGCAATTTGGCATATTTGCTGGGCGTAACGGCGTAGGCTTTCTCCATGAAACGGCGGCATCAACAGTTTGCGATCGCGGCGGTGGTGTTCTCCATCGAGGACAAGCAGGGAGTTTTCGCCAACCAGGGGACGGACGATGACATTGCCGCGACCCGCATCGAATAATTTGGCATCGACGGCGAAGATCTCTTGAACCCCTTGGGGATGGGCAACAAATACCAGGGGACGGAAGCCACCTAAACGAATGGTGAACAGATCGCCGTAGCGGCGAGCGCACCTTTCCAGGAAGTCAAAGGGGTCAAAAATCCAGTTGAGAAGCTGCCAGAAGGGTGGTGTGGTGGGGCCTTGGGGAAGTTGTGACATCTATCCCTCCTTTGGTAAAGGCGATCGCCCTTGCCTCTACTCTAACAACTGCTATTTTTCTCCTGGGATTGCTGGTTAACTCCGTTCAATCTCAATGGGGCGGCGGGAAAAGCAGTTTTCCAGGCGAGCGATCGCGCCTTAAACGCTCTAACCTACTCTATGGCAATCAGCATAAACCCAAACGGCGATCGCCTTCACCCCGGACGCTGGCCAGCCAAACCACCAACAGAAGTGTTGTTTATCGATACAGAAGGATTAGATCGCGATGCAGAAGCAATGTATCTTGATGCAGAAGCATTGTTTGTCAATGCAGAAGGATTGGATCGCGATGCAGAAGGATTGTTTGCTGATGCAGAAGCAAT
>JAAUTE010000164.1 GCA_012031815.1 Chloroflexaceae bacterium | reverse complement strand
AGTGAATTTCAACATTGCCGTTTCCAACATTAATACTGCCCCTGACTTGCTGGATCTAGGAACCACAATTCGGGTTCCCCGGCTCGTATTGCGGGATGCTCCAGTCCGGGAAGTTCTGGCTCTGCTGGCCAGAGCTGCTGGACTCAACTTAGTCTTTACTGACACTTCTGCGGGAACCACCGCAGCAGCTAGCAGCACCATTTCCCTAGATCTGGCCAACGAACCCGTTCAAGAAGTTTTCAACTCCGTATTGCTGGTTTCCGGCTTAGGTGCTAACCGTCGAGGCAACACCATTTTCGTCGGAGCGCGTCTGCCCGACACCGCTCGTAATCTAGTCAGTCGCACCCTACGGCTCAATCAAGTTCCAGCCAACAGTGCGGGCAACTTTTTGGCTACCCAGGGAGCAGAAGTCCAAGTGCTAGATGAAGGGCTAGTCAACGAAGTCATCAACCCAGAAACCCAACTGGTAAGTCGGCGAGAACAACTGCCCCCCACCCTGCGAACCGTCTCAATTCAAGGAAACGACAATTCAACAGCACCGCTGCTCCTCAGAGGACTCAAGGTTTCCACCGATGGGCGACTCAACTCAATCACCCTAGTAGGAGAACCACGCACCGTCGAGATTGCCACCGCCTTTATTACTCAGCTCGACGCTCGCCGTCGCCAGGTAGCAGTCAATGTCAAAGTTGTGGATGTCACGCTCTCCAACGAGGAAAACTTTGGAGCGAGTTTCTCTTTTGGCGTTAACGATACTTTCTTTGTGCAAGATAATGGTGCTGCCACCCTGCGATTTGGCCCCACTAGCCCGGCCGGTACAGCTGACATCGACAGTGCTACGGGGCAGTTGAGCAATCCACCTGTCGTTCCTAACCCCTTTTCTGACGGCGATGTTTTTCTGGATTTAAATAGTGCCCAAACCATCCCTGGTGGGGGAGGATTTACGATTATCAATTCACCAACAGGAACTGACATACAAGGACCTGCAGATAGCGTGTTCTTTCCAGGCGTCGCTGGCGTGTCGGGTAATCCTATTAGTGCCGGGGTCACTGATTTTACCCTTGGGACAGATACCGTCATAACGACTACTCTCGATGCTAATGGTAATCCGGTCACTACGATTGTACCGGGGACTCCCGGTACCATTACTCAAGAATTGGCCGATCTTTTCCAGTTTCCCAGGCAATTTTTGGCCCAGTTGGAAGCGCAAATTATCAGCGGTAACGCCAAGATTCTCACCGATCCAACCCTAGTGGTTCAGGAAGGCTCCAATGCAGAGGTCAGACTCACTCAACAAGTGGTGACCAGCATTGATACTCAAGTTGACCCCCTCAGCGGTGTGCGAACAACAACCCCAGAAATTGGAGAAGCCGGGTTAATTTTGGCGATCAGTGTGGAAAGAATTGACGATAATGGCTTTGTCACCCTAGTTGTCAATCCCGAAGTCAGTGCGGTCGGCGCTATTCAAACCTTTGACAGTGGGGATGATGGCGGCGTGAACACGATCAGCCTCCTCAGTGTCCGGGCGCTCAGTTCCGGGACGATTCGCCTGCGGGATGGGCAGACGCTGATTCTTTCTGGGATCATTCAGGAATCGGATACGACCACGGTGAGCAAGGTTCCTATTTTGGGCGATATTCCCCTATTAGGAGCGCTTTTTAGAAGTACTGACACGGAAACCTTGCGCAGCGAGGTGATTGTCCTGTTGACGCCCCAGATTATTGATGAGCGGTCGAACTTTGGCTACAACTATGTTCCTGGCCCTGACGCCCGCGAGCAGTTGCGCCGACGGGGTTTGAACGTCCCTGGCAATCCTTAACCCTACTGGCTCAGGTTGAGTGAACTAGAGGGTGTAGTTTTCTATACCCTCAGTTCCTCATGAATTGAACAGGTTCGTCGGGCACATCCTCATCATTTGGTGAGTGAGTTGAATCTGGGTCATGGAGATTTTACCCAATCGGGTTCATTCGTAGCCTTTTTGACTTGACAAATTGAAAATTCTGCCAGTTTATTTTGCAACTTTTGGGTTGGGGAAACGTCTTGGGAGGCAAATATAAAGGAGCTGTAACTAAAAAGAGGTGAAATCTACATAAATTAAAGGTTTCGGCGATCCATAAACTGCGGGTAGAGATTAGAATAATGCAGTGAAACTCTGGTTCTATCAGGATTTCAGCCCTCGCTGCTGTTGTCAACAGCTTTGCAATCAGGTCGAAACATACTTTGACTGAATCTACGGCAGATATTTCTGCTTACCGTCTAACGCAAGTCTCAAAGGAGATTAACCATGAACAAAGGCGAACTCGTTGATAAAGTAGCAGAGAGAGCTTCTGTTACTAAAAAGCAAGCGGATGCTGTTATTACAGCTATCATTGACACTATTATGGAGTCTGTTTCGGCGGGAGAAAAGGTTACTCTCGTGGGGTTTGGCTCCTTTGAACCGCGCAAGCGGAAGGAACGGGAAGGACGTAACCCAAAAACCGGCGATAAGATGATTATCCCTGAAAACGACGGTTCCTGCCTTTTCCGCTGGCAAGCTGTTTTAAAAGAAAAAAGTGGCTCCGAAGGAAGGACACGTCGCAGACGAGGAAGAGTAAATCCGCCTTGGGGTTGAATGCCTTTGTTGGATAGACCGCTTCACGGGGGAAATTTAGTTTGGGCAGCTTCGGTGGCAGGCTGTCCACCTTCTTCGATCCTGGATTTTCGGCGAGTATCAATCCCCTCGGGCCACCTCAAAGCGCGATCGCCGCGTTGCAGACAGCGCTGGCTTCAGTGCGGGCCTATCCTGATCCCAATTACGCTCGACTGCGGGCAGCCTTAGGCGAGGAACAGGGGCTGAAGCCGGAGTGGATTTTGCCGGGAAATGGAGCAGCGGAATTACTCACCTGGATAGGGCGAGAGTTAGCGGCTCTAGACGAGGTTTGGCTGATGGTGCCAGCCTTTAGCGATTATTGGCGGGCTTTGAAAACCTTCGGGGCAATGGTGCGGCCCTGGCGGCTGGAAATGGGCGATCGCAGCAAGCTACCGTTACCAATACCGAAAAAAGGTTCAAGCATCGGGATTTTGCTGAATAACCCCCATAATCCCACAGGCAAACTGTTTCAGCGGGAACAACTGCTGCCCTATCTGGAGCGGGCTAGTTTGGTGGCGATCGATGAAGCTTTCATGGATTTTCTGCCGCCCCCGCAACAGGAGAGTGTTTTATCCTTGGCGATCGCCTATCCTAATTTGGTAGTGCTGCGGTCTTTGACAAAATTTTATAGTTTGCCAGGGTTACGATTGGGCTATGCAGTCGCTCAGCCGGAGCGTTTGCAGCGGTGGCAGGCTTGGCGCGATCCCTGGCCAGTGAATAGTTTGGCGGCGACTGTAGCCGAGGCAATTCTTAAGGATACTGACTTTCAGCAGCAGACCTGGGACTGGTTGAAGCCAGCGAGGGCAGAACTGTTGGCGGGATTGGCGGCGATCGCGGGTCTCTCTCCCCTGGCGGGAGCAGCGAATTTTCTGCTGGTGCGTGCGGAAACCTCGGTCAGTCAATTGCAGCTTGCCTTGCTCCAACGCCATCAAATTTTAATTCGGGATTGTTTGAGCTTTCCTGAATTGGGAGACGCCTATTTTCGAGTGGCAGTACGCACGACAACCGACAATCAACGATTACTTGCCGCGCTGCAAGCAGAGGCCATAAAGTAAAGCCAAACCCTTTGGGGTTTAGATAAAGAACATTGGGCGGGTGGCTTGGGGTGAAGTAATGGCGGTGGAATATGACCTGGTTGTCATTGGCAATACCTCGGAAGCGCGATGGGCGGCGGCATTGGCGGCTCGGTTCCAGGCCCGGGTGGCCCTGGTTCAGCCTACTTTTGAGCCAGCGAGCAGTGCCGCGATCGCTGGGCGGGCTTTCCAGCAAGCCCTGACCTGGCAGCAGCAGTGGCAGGGGGCTGCCGCCAACGGACTGTATGTTTCACTAGAGCGAGCCTATTTGTCGCCAACAGGCGTTCAGGCTTGGGCCGCCGACCTATCCCCAACCATCGCCGCCGAGTCCCCGATGTTGACAGCTTTGGGGGTGGATGTGGTGGTTGGAGCGGGAGAATTTGTGCGTTTGCCCCAGTTAGCGTTTGTTTGCGGCCAGCGGCGCTTGCGATCGCGAGCTTATTTGTTAGCGGTGGGGTCTGTCCCTGGCATCTCTGAGATTCCTGGATTGGAAGCGGTTGGCTACCTCACCCCAGCCACCCTCTGGAGCGGCGACAAGCTGGCCTCCCTTCCCCAACGGTTGGCGCTGATTGGGAACGACCCGGAGGCGATCGCCCTGGCTCAAAGTTTGCAGCGACTGGGCAAAACGGTCACGTTAATCGTTGAATCGGGGCAGCTTTTAGCGGAAGCGGACTGGGAAGCCTCACTGCTGGTGCAGGCCCAACTGGAAGCGGAAGGTGTGCAGATCTTCCTGGGAGAGTCGGTGCTACAGGTGCGAGCCTTGGACGGGGCTAAATGGTTGCAGGTGGGTGATCGCGCTTTGGAGGTGGAAGAAATTTTGATAGATGCCGCTGTAGAGCCGAATTTGAGCGGTTTAAACCTGGAAGGACTGGGAATTAGTCTGGCGGCAGGATTGCCGGTTAACTCAAAGTTACAGACGAGCCATCCCCGGATTTACGCTTGCGGTGGGGCGGGGAGAGATTGCGAGACCAGGGCCCGGTATGAAGCCGAAGTTGCGGTCAAGAATGCTTTATTCGGCAATTTTTTCCGGGTTAACGGGAGGTATCTGCCGAGGGTGTTGCGGTGCGATCCGCCCCTGGCCTGGCTGGGACTCACCGAAGGACAGGCCAGTCAGCGGTATCAGAAAAATATTTATGTCCTGCGCCAACCCTTTAAATCCCTAGCTGAGGCGCAGTTTTTGTCCGCAACCACGGGATTTGGCAAGATTATTGTCCAGGGCAATGGCAAAATTGTGGGCGCACACCTGGTCGGGCCCCAGGCCGGGGAATTAATCGGGGCGATCGCCCTGGCGGCCCAGGAAAATATTAAGCTGCAAGCCCTGGGAACGGTATTTCCGGCGGGAACCTTATCAGAGATAATTTTTGAGATTGGCGATCGCTGGCGGCAAGAGCGATGGCAGCGCCGGGGCTGGCTAAGGAATTTGGGGGAAACCTGGTTACTGTGGCGGCGGAGTTGGCAGTAAGCAAACCTTTTTTCAGGGGCGAACTTAACGAAAATATGACTGGATTATTTATTGTTTTGGAAGGCATCGATGGATCGGGGACATCGACCCAAGCGGACAGATTAAAAGATTATTGGCTCTCTCGTGGAGAAAAGGCAATTTTGAGTCCTGAGCCATCTTCGGGGCCCATTGGCAACTTGATTCGGGAGATTTTAAAACAGCGGGTTTTTCTGACCGCAGACTCCCAGAAGTTCGACGAACAAATGGCCTATTTATTTGCCGCCGATCGCCACGATCATCTGTACAACGATATTGACGGAGTCTTTCCCCTGAAAGCAGCCGGGGTTCATGTGATTAGCACCCGCTATTATTTTTCTTCTCTGGCTTATAATTGCACCACCCCAACAGAATTTGAGTTTGTGCGCTGCCTCAATGCCAGGTTTCCCAATCCCGATGTGGTCATTTACATTGACATTCCCGTTGAGGTTTCTCTCCGTCGCTTAGCGGAGCGTTCCGTTAAAGATATTTATGAAACCCGCGAGAAATTAATCCGGGTCAGCCAAAACTATCAAACCATTTTTGCCAACTATTCGGGTTTGCTGTTGGCGATCGACGGCACACAGTCTAAAGATCGGGTTTTTCAAGAGATCGTCCAGTTTATTAACACCATAGGAGAAAAAGTACCATCAAAAGATTAAAACCACACCCAGGTTTGCCATTATTCTTAATCTTTTCATTGCTTGCTCTTAACGGTTTGTCCTTAGGGAATCTTGGACTGGATTAGGTTGGTTTTAAAAACCATAGCCTTTCACAAAGTTTCACAAAAACCAACTTGTCAAAGCCAGTTTATTCTCGTATGCTGGCCGACGGTTTTAAGCGAGTGTCCAAGTGAGGAAATACTGTGGAAGTTAGAATTATTCAGCCCCTAGCCGACCTGAGCGTCATCGAAAACGCTGCCGATAGCGCGATTAACTTGATTGCAAGCTTTGATGACCCGTTTACCACTGGATTGGTCGCTCGCTTCGAGTTATTCGATACTTCCTTTGGCAATGGTGGCATTACCAACGTAGTGCTTTTCGATCAGCCCGGAGAAGGCGCACCCATCAGCGTGGAAAACTTTATTAACTATGTTGAAGACGGGGATTATGTTAACTCCATTATTCATCGCTCGGTTCCGGGCTTTGTGGTGCAAGGCGGCGGATTCACTATCAACAATTTTGCTGGGCTAGGCCCGACCTCTGACAGCGACGTTCCCACTGATCCCCCAATTCTCAACGAGTTTTCTGCCAATCGCTCCAATTTACGCGGTACTCTTGCCTACGCTAGATTGGGTGGCGATGTTAATAGTGCGACCAGTCAGTGGTTTTTTAATCTGAGCGACACTAATACATTTCTTGATGGGGTAGATGGCGGTTTTACGGTTTTTGGCGAGGTGTTGTCTGAGGAAGACCTAGAGACCATTGATGCGATCGCCGCGCTGCCGGTATTTGATGGCGCACCTTTTTTCCAGAACGGTGCCCTGAATGAACTGCCGCTGATTGTGGACGATCCCCAAGCTCCAGTCGTGGAGAATGATGATGATTTTGTCCGCTACAGTAGCATTACGGTTTCCGAGGTGGATGAACTCAGCTTTGAGGTTGTTAGCAATTCCAATCCGACCCTGGTGACAGTAACCATCGCCGCTGGGGAGTTGGTGCTGGACTATCAACCGGGGCAGAGCGGAACCGCCGAGCTGGTCATTCGTGCCACCAACCTGTTGGGAGACACCAATGAAGACACCTTTACCGTCACGGTTACCGAGGTTAACGCTGCTCCAACTTTTACCAGCAGTGCCACTTTTGCGATCGCAGAAAACGAGACCACCGTTGGGACAGTCACCGCAACTGATGCCGAAAGTAACCCCTTAACTTTTAGTTTGAGTGGGGGGCAGATCAGGCTCAGTTTGCGATTAATGCCAGTACGGGTGCATTGAGTTTTGTGGCGGCTCCTGACTTTGAAGCTCCAGGGGATGCCAACGACGACAACGTTTATGAGCTGCAAGTTAGCGTTTCCGATGGCACCGAAACCGTTAACCAAGCTGTGACGGTAACCATTACAGACATTGACGACTCGACACCGACTTCTGGGCCGACGCCTGTATTTGGTTCCATCGCCGATGATGTTTTTGATGCCGGGGCAACGCCTCCGGGCTTTGATGGCATTGAGGACTTTATTTTCACGGGAGCCGGGGCGGATTTAGTAGATTTAACCACCACGAGCAGTTCTAGCCGCGCCTACGGTGGCAGTGGGGATGATGAACTCTTTGGCGGCACGAACGATCGCCTTTTTGGTCAGAGTGGCGAGGACATTTTGGATTCCTCGGAAGGCGGCGGCAGCAATCGGCTCTATGGCGGTGCTGGTGTGGATGAACTGATCGTTGGCTCTGGCGATCGCGCTTTCGGTGGTGCTGGTAACGATATCCTGGAAGCGAGCAACAGCACGGGGGATAGCCGCCTTTACGGGGGAGATGGCGATGACTTCTTCGGTTTGGGTGCAGGCGATCGCATTATTGCGGGTAATGGTGACGACCAGATTTTGTGGGCACTGGCGGCGGCAATATCATTACGGGCGGGGCTGGCGCTGACCAGTTCTGGGTGGTAACTGCCGAGTTGCCAGAGAGCAGCAATACCATCACTGACCTGGATCTCGATAGCGATGTCATTGGTATTGGCGGCTTTGTTCAGGGAGATCTGAGCTTTAGCAGCAACGCTGATGGAGATGCTGTTTTGAGTGTGGCTGGGGCGAGTGTGGCTGTGTTTACTGGGATTAGTGCCAGTGAGTTAGAGACTGCCAACTTTGTCTTTGGCTAAAACTTGAGGAGTACAGGCGGTGAGGAATCAGCAAAACTATGCCGAAACCTTACCGCCACTTCCATACCAGGGTTGAGGGTTGGTGTGGGTGGGAACTCAGGGTCATTTGGGGGTCGCAGAGGAGGAGAGAGGCTACAGTTTAAAAAGATGCAGCAGGGGAAAATTGTACTGCACTAAAATAAAATTACACATCACAATATTTGAGCCTGAATTATGAAGATTAAAGCAATTGTTTGGCAAGAGGATGATGTCTGGTGTGGTTCTGTCCCGGCTCTCCCAGGATGTCATACTTGGGGAAATAGCTATGAGCATCTGTTGGAGATGTTGCAAGATGCGATCGAGGGCTGGTTGGAAGTTGCTAGTGAGCGAGGAGAGCTTGAGCCAGAGAAACGATTGGTTGAGCTGTCCCTGTGAAAACGTTTCTGGCAAAATGCTTTGCAAGATTGTGGAGCGAAAAGGTTGGGAACTCAAGCGAGTCACTGGCAGCCACCATATTTATACAAAAGAAGGTGTTGATGTGATTCTTTCTATTCCAGTTCACAGTAATCGAGATTTGCCTAGGGGAACCTTGAAGAGTCTTATGAAGGATGCTGAACTGAGCGAGGATGATTTAAATTAACAGTGATTGTGTGGAGTAGTGGCTCGTGAGAAACAATTAAAATCGTGTCTTTAGCAGCGCCAGGGTTAAGGGTTAGTGTGGGATTGGTCGTCGGGGAGTTGGGTTTGGGATGAGTTTTTCGGATTGGGTTTGAGCAAGGGTAAAGCGTTTAGGAAATTAACGAGAAATTGGTTGAAGTCGTTCGGGCTAATTTTTCCTGTCATTAGTAAGAGTGCCACCACGATGAAGGCAAACAATAAAATAACCGCGATCAGGGTCATTGCAAACTGAAGCGGCGGTATTTGATGGGCTAGGACAGCGACGATAAAACCAACTCCTGCAAGGCTACACAACATTACTAGCGCCGGTTTGATGAGGGCGGGGGTTGTGGGCTGGGTGGGGATGGTTGTGGATTTAAGGGAGGGAGGGGGCGGAACATGCGGCTATTTCGGCTGCGGTCTTGGCGTTCGGCGTAGGTTGATTC
>JAAUTE010000163.1 GCA_012031815.1 Chloroflexaceae bacterium | reverse complement strand
GACTCATCCACTGATAGGAGTGACTCAGTGACTAATGGGAGTGACTCCTCCACTGATGGGAGTGACTCCTCCACTGATGGGAGTGACTCCTCCACTGATAGAAGCGGCAGGCTCACTGGTAGGAGTGGCTTAATGATTATCGTTACAAATAACATACAACCATGCAGCGCTAAAACTTAAGCGGTAACAGCCACTTTTCTGGGGGGATTTGCGCCATGATGTCTCTTGACGGTGGCAAGTGGGTCTCTCATTGAGGACGCCGTTGGGCGATCGCTAAATTGTCTAAAAATTGGTGCAGCAGACTTTGGGCAACTGGCTGATGAATTGCTTGCCCAAAAATGACTATCATGGCGGCAAATCAGCGATAGGGCGACAAGGAATGCTGGAGCGATGGGGAGACCCCATGCCCAAACGGGTGGCTTTGCTTCGAGCTTTGCCAGGATTGGGCGATCTGTTATGCGCTGTCCCCGCTATGAGAGCCTTGCGGAGGGCACTCCCCCACGCTCAAATCTCATTAATCGCCTTACCCTGGGCAATGGATTTTGTAACTCGTTTTCGGCACTATCTTGATAAATTTATACTCTTTCCCGGTTTTCCTGGCCTTCCCGACCGTTGGCGATCGCCCCAGCAAACACTGACTTTTCTCAACGAGCAACAGCGCCATCCCTTCGATCTGGCCATTCAGATGCAGGGTAGTGGCACAATTAGTAATCTGTTTACGATGCTTCTGGGAGCCAAGCAAACCGCTGGTTTTTTCCTGGAAGGGGAATACTGCCCGGATTCTACGCGATTTTTGCCCTATCCCGACGGCGAGCCAGAAGTTCGCCGACATCTGCAATTGCTTAACTTTTTGGGCATTCCCAGTCAGGGGGAGGAACTAGAGTTTCCGATTTTTTCCGAAGATTGGCAGGCGTTTGCCACTATTTCCGGCATTTCTGACCTCAAACCCGGCCGTTATGTTTGCATCCATCCGGGGGCGAGTCGCTGCGATCGCCGTTGGTCGCCCCAAGCCTTTGCAGAAGTTGCCAATGTTCTCGCCAGTTGGGGTTACCAAATCTGTTTGACCGGAACCGCGGCGGAACAGTCTCTCACCCAAAAAGTAGGGGCATTGATGGCGGCACTCCCGTTCGATCTGGTGGGAAAAACCAGTTTAGGGGCGCTGGCTCTTTTGTTGAAAAATTCGGCCCTACTTGTTTGCAACGATACTGGGGTCTCCCATTTGGCAGCAGCCTTGCAGGTAAAAAGTGTGGTAATTTTTTCCCATTCCGAGATTCATCGTTGGGCCCCTTTAAATCGCGAGCGACATCGGATTATTCCCAATCACAGCCTAGCAAAACGAGAGGTGATCGCAGCAGCAAAAGCATTATTAGAGGAGCAAGCCGTTTATGTGGATTAATTGGCAGGAGATTAGAAAGTTGCTGGTTGTTTGGGTGGGAGATAAAAGCGAGGAAAATTTAGTTAAATCCCTGCAAATCCTCAAAATCTCTTTGCCAAAAACCCGAATTAGTTTACTGACTTTTTTTCAAACCTGGTTGGATAGAGAATGGGAAGAATTTCTGGATATAAAAATTTTGGGGCAAGATCCTACTCAAGACCTAAAAAATGTAACTTTTTGCTTGAGCCAATATCAATTTGAACTCGCGATTATTTTTACCCAAGGCAACTTTTCTGGTTATCCCAGCGCCTATCTCTGCTATTTGGCAGGAATTCCCCTCCGCCTCGGTCAAGGACAGGAGTTTGGCGGCGGTGTTTTCTCCCATTATTTTCCGAAAAATGAGGCAGAAAATTCTTCCTTAACCCTCTTACACCAGGTCGGACTGATGGTTCAAAACAATGGTTTTTCTCCCTTCTTTCCTGATTAAATATGCGAATTCTGACCTGGCACATTCACGGCAGCTACCTGTACTATTTAACTCAAGCCCCCCACGAATTTTATTTACCGGTTAAGGTTGGTAAACCCGAAGGTTACGGCGGTCGGCTGCCTAATTTTCCTTGGGGCAATAATGTTTATGAGGTGCCAGCCGCAGAAGTTCGCCAGCTAAAGTTTGACTGCATCCTGTTTCAGTCCCGTCGCAACTATCTTGAGGATAGATACAAAATTCTTTCCCCCTCCCAGCGCCAGCTTCCTCAGCTCTACCTAGAACACGATCCGCCCCAAGAACATCCCACCAATACGCGCCATATTGTTGACGACCCCCAGATTTTGCTCATCCATGTCACTCATTTTAATAATCTGATGTGGGACTGCGGCTCCACGCCGACGCGGGTGATTGAACATGGGGTTCCCTGTCCCGAAAAAATAACCTATACAGGAGAAAAATCTAAAGGATTAGTAGTAATTAACGGTTTACAAAAACGGGGGCGTCGCTTAGGAGCAGATATTTTCGCGGAGGTTAGGCGGCAAATTCCCCTGGATTTGGTGGGCATGGGGGCAGAATCCCTGGGCGGACTGGGGGAAATTCCTCATCACCAGCTCAGTGCCTTTGCCGCTTCCTACCGCTTTTTCTTTCATCCTGCCCGCTACACCAGTTTGGGGCTGGCGGTCTGCGAAGCGATGCGGCTGGGAATGCCCATTGTCGGACTGGCAACCACAGAACTATGCACTGTTATTAAAAATGGAGTTTCTGGCTACATCAGCACCGATGTTACCTGGCTCGTGGCTCGAATGCAAGGGTTAATCGAAAATCGGGATCTGGCTCTGGCTTTGGGATCTGAGGCTAAACGGATTGGCGATCGCCGATTTTCCTGGGAACGATTTATTCAGGACTGGAATGGGGCCTTTACTTGGGCTTGCGATCGCCAGCTAATGCCATTGGGAGAGGACAGAAGATGACCAAACGCATAGCTCTCATTAGCGAACATGCCAGTCCCTTGGGAGTTTGTGGCGGTGTCGATCGCGGCGGACAGAATGTTTATGTGGGACAGGTTGCCAAGCAGTTGGCGGCCTTGGGGTATCAGGTGGAGGTATTGGCTCGCTGGGAGGAGCGATCGCAAACTGAAATCGTCGAGTGGCACAACGGCGTTCGCATTATTGCCGTTCCTGCCGGGCCGCCAGTCTATCTCAGCAAAGAAAAATTACTGCCCTACATGGGTGGGTTCCGCGACTATGCGATCGCGCGGATTGACGCGGGGGAAGGTTACGACCTAATTCATGCCAATTTCTGGATGTCTGGGCTGGTGGCAGCGGAAATTAAGCAACAAAGAGGCATTCCCTTTGTAATTACCTTCCATGCGTTAGGGCGAGTGCGCCGCTTGCATCAAGGCGCTGCCGATGGGTTTCCCGACGAACGCTTGGCCATTGAAGAACGCATCGTGGCGGAGGCAGACTGTATTATTGCCGAGTGTCCTCAAGATCGCGAGGATTTGCTGTCACTTTACGGCGCTGACCCCCAGCGGATTCGCATTATTCCCTGCGGTTTCGATCCAGGGGAGTTTTGGCCGGTGAATTCAGCCAAAGCCAGGGCCATACTCGGCTTGCCTCAAAACGAAAACCTGATCCTGCAATTGGGACGCCTTGTGCCCCGTAAAGGGGTAGACAATGTGTTGCGCGGTTTTGCCTGCCTGCGACAACAATACGAAGTTTCGGCCCGATTGCTCATCGTCGGCGGCGACTCTCCCACGCCCAATCCCCAAATAACCCCAGAAATTGGTCGCTTACAAAGACTGGCTCAGTCCCTTGGCGTCGGGCAGTCAGTGACATTCTTCGGCCATCGCGATCGCCTGGTCTTAAAGTATTTTTATAGCGCGGCGGATGTCTTCGTGACGACCCCCTGGTACGAACCCTTTGGGATTACGCCTTTGGAAGCGATGGCCTGTGGAACGCCTGCCATCGGAGCGGCGGTTGGCGGGATTAAATTTACGGTGCGGGATGGGGAAACCGGTTACCTCGTCCCACCCAATGAACCGGAAATTTTGGGCGATCGCCTGGCCAAACTCTCTTTAAATCCACAATTACGTCATCTTTTCGGACAGCAAGCCCTACGCCACGTCCAGCAAGCCTTTACGTGGTCGCGGGTGGTCGGTGAAATCGCCGCTTTGTACGAAGCGATTCTGGCGGGAGAGGCAGATTACTTCCCGAAATCCTCACCTCCGTCAGCTTTGATTGAGCAATCTTTCAACGAGGCAATTCAGACCTTGCAGAAGGCGAAAAACTGCCTGAATCAAGCCATTATGTTAGCAGTTAGGCAATTAAAGACCTGTTTTGCCAGGGGAGGAAAGGTATTAATCTGCGGTAACGGGGGTAGTGCAGCGGAATCTCAGCATCTGGCCGCAGAGTTGGTGGGACGCTTTCGCTTTCCGGGACGCGGTGGGTTACCGGCGATCGCCTTAACGGCCGATTCGGCATTTTTAACAGCCTGGTCGAATGATATTGGGTATAGCGATGTATTCGCGCGTCAGGTCAAAACTTTTGCTCAATCAACGGATGTTTTGGTAGGAATTAGCACCAGCGGGCGCTCAGCTAATGTAGTTGCAGCCTTTAAAGTGGCTAGGCAGCAAAACATGGCAACCATTGCTTTATTGGGGGGTGATGGGGGCGATTTGCTGAATTTAGCAGATATTGCCATCGTAGTTCCCTCCCGCGATCCCCAGCGAATTCAAGAGGTGCAGTTATTGCTAGTTCACTTGCTGTGCGACCTGCTGGAAGAACAATTATTAACCCCAAGGGAGGCGAGCGAAAATGTCTGGATGTTAACGGATTATTCTGCTAATTCCAGGGACAATCCCCCGGCGATCGCCAAAGTGAAACCAATGGAAACATTGCCGCTGGTGACCAAAGGGTTGAGCCTCAAAGAAAACTGATTTTGGGGCGGGCAGAAATTTTTTTAACCCTGCGATCGCCAATGGAGCCAGAAACATCAAGATTGACTGGATAGAATCTAACAATAAGGAGTAAATTGTGAAAAATTTAGCTAATAAAGTTGCGATTGTTACCGGCGGCGGTGGCGGTTTGGGAGAAACCATTTGTCAAGCTCTAGCGGAGGCTGGTCTAATTCCCATCGTCGCCGATATTCGCGGTGAACTAGCTGACAAGGTGGCTCAGGATTGTCGCGATCGCGGCACAGAAGCAATGGCGTTTACATTAGATGTGACCCATGCCGAACAGGTGGAAGAATTAGTCAGTAAAGTTATTTCCAACTACGGAAAAATTGATGTTTTAGTTAATAATGCGGGAATTGATCTCACAGTTTCCATTGAAGAAATGCCGGTTTCTCAATGGGAACGCATTCTCGCCGTGAATTTATCCGGGCCATTCTTACTCTCAAAAGCTATTTTTCCGCACCTGCGCCAACAAGGCGGTGGACATATTATCAACATTGCATCCACCGCAGCCAAACGGGCCTGGCCCAATGCCTCTGCCTATCACGCCAGTAAATGGGGATTGCTGGGATTTTCTCACGCACTGCATACAGAAGGACGCCCTCATAATATTAAAGTTACAGCCTTAATTGCCGGGGGCATGCGAAACGCCTTTTTTTATTAGATCGTTTTCCTGATATTGATGTTAATACCTTGCAAGACCCGAAAAATGTGGCTAACACGGTCATTTACTTGCTCCAACAACCCCAGGAAACGGTTATTGCGGAGATGACAGTGTTGCCAATGAAAGAAACCTCTTGGCCTTAAAGGTAATTTTGGCTAGCGATCGCAAATTTATGACCCGACCTGCCGTTTTTCTCGACAAAGATGGAACTCTCATTAATGACATTCCCTACAATGTCGATCCCAGTAAAATTCAGCTAGCTCCTCACTCGGTTGCCGGTTTGCGATCGCTATTGGCAGCAGGTTACAAACTAATCGTCATCACCAATCAATCCGGGGTAGCGAGGGGCTATTTTCCTGAAACCGTCCTGGTTGCCGTTGAGCGTCGCTTGAGAGAATTATTGGTAGCAGCCGGGATTGAATTAGCGGGATTTTACTATTGTCCGCACCATCCCGACGGCGTTGTTGGTGAATACGCGATCGCTGCAACTGTCGCAAGCCTAAACCCGGATTAATTCTGCAAGCGGCTCAAGAACATCAAATCGATCTTTCTCAATCCTGGTTAATTGGCGATATTCTTAACGATATTGAGGCGGGCCGAATTGCTGGATGCAGGACGATTCTGCTCGATAACGGCAACGAAACCCAATGGCAGCTCTCTCGACAACGGCTCCCTCACCATGTCGTAGCCGACATAGACACAGCCGCCATAGTAATTTTAAGTATTTCTCAATAATGAACAATGCAATAAATATCAAATGCAACGCCAACTATAACTAGCGCGAACAAACACCGAATCAACTAGCTAGCAAGTCAAATTTCTTTGGGGGCAGGGGTTGTGCGAGGCGATCGCTCCCTAAACAACAGCCTTTTTTTGGGACGGAAGCGCTTTTCACACCGGTACAAATCGCAAATTAGTGCGCCCAAAACGTAACTGCATGAGTTCAAAGCCTAAACTAGCCTAGCAAAAGCACAACCGTAGCTGTTCACAGTCTAAACTAACTTGCCAAAAGTGTAATTGTTGTCGTGCAATGCTTAACCTAGCGTGCTAAAAACTTAACTTTAATTGTCCTAAGCGCAAACTAGCGCCAGAAAATACCAAACTAACTCCCTAGAAAGCCAAATACCCTTGCGGGCAGGGGGTGTGTGAAGCGTTAAACCCTGGGGCGATCGCGCACCGACCCTCGCTCCAACGGGCAAAGCTTGCGAAATGTGAACAAAACATCCCAAATAATAAAGAAAACCCGAACATTGTTCGATTCGTCCTCTACCTGATGGGTATGATTGCCCGTGGCGTTTATTTGCTAATTCAAAAATGTATTCACGACTTAAGCAAGTTATTTCTCTGTCTCTAGGCGCGATCGCAGGACTGTTCGCGGCGACGGAAGCCTTGGCCATCGACCTGCGCCTGGTCAACTGGAACGTGGCCAATCGCCCCAACACAGCGGCGTAACGAACGGATCTATCGACGATTTTTGCCTCCATTGACCGAGTCGATCTGTTATTCCTCGCCGAGACGGACACCACTTCCATCAGCGACACCAGCAGCGTTCTCAATAGCACCTTTGGCACCAGTTCCTATCGCTTTAGGTCTTCCGCTGCCGACAGTGCCGGCGATCGCACCGGGTTTGTTTACAACTCCGCCAAGCTAAGTCTTTTATCCATCTCGGAGTTAAGCGCGGGACTGACCCATCGCACCCTTTGGGGACTCTTTCGACCCGTGGGAACCACCGGAGCGGCGGATTTTTATAGCTACTCCATCCACCTCAAATCCGGCAGCACCAACAGCGACGAAGTCACCAGAGCCAACGAAGCCCGCGTAATTCGCAACCATGCCGATCAACGGGGAGCGGCCAACGTTATCTATGCCGGGGGACTTCAACTGGAATAGCTCCACAGAAACTAGCGGCAGTGCCTGGAGTGTATTCACCGGGAGCGGTGCAGGTCAAGCCTTCGATCCAGTCAATGCTCCGGGGAACTGGCGGGATAATTCCGCCTTCTTGCGCTGGCACACCAACGATCCCGGCGCGGCCCTTGATGATCGCTTCGATGTACAGCTCATTTCTGGGGAACTCTTCGACGGTGTGGGACTGGACTATGTGCCCGGTTCTTACCGCGTGGTTGGCAATAATGGCACACACCTGCTCAATCAACCGATTACAACGGGCAATGGTGCATCATCCTCCGTACTGTCCGCTCTCAGCCGCTTTAGCGATCATCTGCCTGTCATTGCTGACTACCACGTCAATTGGTCGAGCCTCACCGGAGCAAGTACCACCAGCGTTCCTGAACCCTCTCTAACAGTTGTGGTCTTAGGTCTGGTCACGGTCGGTTTCAGCCGCCGCAAGCGCGATCACCTATAAGGTTCCCCCCACTGGTTAAGAGCCAATTACCGATAACCATTAACCGCAGCGCCCCCTTGATGTCCCCGGCCGCGTTGGAACCATCCGGCTTGGAAATCCGGGGCTGCGGCCCTTGCGCGGCCCGAGCGGCAATCTCCCCGCTCATTCTCCAGTGAAGGCGGCCGGGATGTAGGCGTGCAGGCACAGCTCGTAACCCCCGTAGTGAATGGGCTGGTTGAGGGCAACGGTCGGGGGAAAGTGGCTCGGCTCCCCAGGTTTGGCGGAAATCTGGCGGCATCTCACCAGTGCCACATCAAAACGGCAGGTGTAGTCTGCCCAGTGAGGATATTTGGCTAGAAACAAAGCTGCGGTCTTCCAGAGTTTGGCTTGCTTAGCGGGGGCGATCGCCAGCAGTCCAGCTTCATCCCAATTGTTAAGCCCCCTGGTTTTCACTTCCACAAACGCCAGGGTTTGAGAAAATTTCTCCAGGGCGATCGCATCAATTTCCCCCCAGCGACTATGCCAGCGCCGCTGCAAAACTGACCAGCCTTGAGTCAGGAGCCACTGAACCACTAATTGTTCTCCCAGGTCGCCGATGATGCTGTTCATGGTTTGACAAAAATCAAGGCCGCACAGGCGATCGCTTTAAATTTCTATAATAATGTCGGTTATAACCCTATGCTGTGAGGAGTTTACATGGCAGTTCAACTGCAACAAGCGATCGAAGTTGGCAAATACATCGTCACCCAGCGCCTCAAAGGCCGCAAGCGCTATCCGCTGGTGCTCATGTTAGAACCCCTGTTCCGCTGTAATCTTGCCTGCTCCGGCTGCGGTAAAATCCAGCATCCCAAGGAGATCCTCAAGCGCCACCTGACTCCCGAAGAATGCTTCCAAGCTGCCGAGGAATGCGGCGCCCCGTGGTCTCGATTCCCGGTGGCGAACCCTTACTCCATCCCCAAATTGACGAAATTGTCGCCGGATTAGTCGCCCGCCGCAAGTTCATCTATCTCTGCACCAACGGCTTGCTCCTGGAAAAATCCCTGGCTAAATTTCGACCCTCACCCTACTTAACCTTTAGCGTTCACCTGGATGGCCTGCGCGATCGCCACGACCGCTGCGTAGACCGCGAAGGTGTGTTTGATATTGCCATCAGCGCCATCCGGGCGGCCAAAGCCCAAGGCTTTCGCGTCACCACCAACACCACCATTTTCCAGGAAACTGCTCCCCAGGAAATGCACGAATTTTTTGATTTCTTAGAAACC
>JAAUTE010000162.1 GCA_012031815.1 Chloroflexaceae bacterium | reverse complement strand
CGATCGCCTGCGCCTGGAGCAGAACCTCCGGCCGAGCAATGCCCAATTGCGCCTCTGGCGCCCTGGCCCTGGGCTAACCCGTCTTCAGTTCAGCCATCGCCTGAGGGGACGCGACCGGCACGGTCGGTCATTCAATATCTGTGCCTCCCAAGGGTTGCGATCGCAGCGGAGCGAATTTCTGTCATCCGTTGCCCAGCGCTCTCCCTACCGCAAAACATGGCTATTCAATTGAGTGTGGTGATGCCCTGCCGCAACAGTGCGGCCACCCTACCCCAACAGCTCGACGCCCTGGCCGCCCAAACCTGGGAGCATTCCTGGGAAGTCATCCTGGCCGACAACGGCTCCACCGATGACACGGCGGCGATCGTCCGGCGCTACCAACCGGCCCTCCCCAACATGCGCTTTCTGGATGCCTCCCACAAACCGGGGGCTGGCTATGCCCGCAATCAGGGGGTGCTGGCGGCCCAAGGCGAGAAAATTGCCTTCTGTGATGCCGACGATGTAGTGGCTCCCGGCTGGGTAGCGGCCTTGGGAAATGCCCTGTCCCACCACCCGTTTGTGGCCTGTCGGCGGGAGTATGAACAACTTAATCCCCCCTGGGTCTTGAAATATCGCCCCCTCACCCAACAGGACGGCTTGCAAGCCTACACTATCCCGCCTTTTTGCCCACGCTTCTGGCAGTACCCTGGCCGTGCGGCGATCGGTACACCTTCAGGTGGGAGGCTTTGACGAAACCCTCCTGCGCCTCCAAGATACTGACTATTGCTGGCGGCTGCAATTGGCGGGATTTCCCCTGCATTTTCTGCCAGAGGCGGTGATTTACTACCGCTTCCGAGATCGGTTTGGCCAACTCTACAGCCAGTCCCGCAAGTGGGGCAAGTACAATGTCTTGCTCTACAAGCGCTATCGTTCCCAGGGGATGCCCTCCCTCTCCCTCCTCACTAGCCTGAAAGCCTGGCTGCGATTAGGACTGCGCTTGCCGTTGCTGCTGAAAGGAAAGGCGGGTTGGGCGGGCTGGCTGTGGCAGCTTGGCTGGCGGGTGGGTCGGCTCCAGGGCAGTTGGGAATATCGGGTATTGGCACTCTAGAGACCACCTCCCATTGCCGCTCTGGCCGGGGGCTAGAAGCGAACACCTGCAACCTCAGACGCTTCGGTGCCTCGAAGCGAGCAGGAGTCGTTCAGGAAGGCCGTCATCATGACCCAACCCAACTTTTGCTTGATCGGTGCGGCTAAATCTGGAACCACTTCCCTTTATGAATACCTGAAGCAGCATCCCCAAATTTTCATGAGTCCGGTCAAGGAGCCGCGCTACTTCGGTCTCGTGGGGGAGACGCCGGATTTCCGGGGGCCGGGAGACGCCGAGACCAACCGACAACTGGTTACCCAAACCGCTGCCTACCGAGCTTTATTTGCCGGGGTTACCGATGAAATCGCCATTGGGGAAGCATCTCCCTGGTATCTCTACCTGGAGAAGGCCCCCATTCAAATTCAGCAGCAGCTCCCCCAGCTCAAGCTGATTGTCATTTTGCGCCATCCGGTGGAGCGAGCTTACTCCAACTTCCTGCATCAGGTGCGCTACCGAACTGAACCGCTACCAACCTTTGCCCTGGCCCTGGCCGCTGAACCCACGCGCCAACAAAACCACTGGCGACCGTTCTGGTTCTACAAACAGCTTGGCTTCTATCACGCCCAGCTCAGCCGTTACTACCAGCGCTTTCCCCGCGAGCAGATTCGGGTGTACCTCTACGAAGATCTCTGCGATCGCCCCAACGTTCTGTTTGAAGACCTGTTTCGCTTCCTGAGCGTGGATGAGCGCTTTCTGCCCAACTTGTCCGAACAACACAACGTTACCTATTTTCTCGCTATTCCTGGTTGCGATCGCTGTGGATGCGGCCCAATCTCCTCAAGAGTGGGATCAAGGAACTGTTTCCCCCGGCCCTACAGCGCTCCCTCAAACAAACCCTCCTCGCCGTCAATCGCGGCGCTAAACCCAGCCTAGACCCCCACCTGGCCCAGCAATTACTGGTCGAATACCGCGACGACATCCTGAAATTGCAGGATCTCATCCAGCGGGACTTGTCTGGGTGGCTTTCCCCTGAACGGTTTGCCTAATTCCCCCTTAAGATTGCTGACTTTTGAGCTGTAACTATGTTGATTGACATGAGAACCCTGCCCGATGGCAGTGAATTAACCTGCGATCTCTGTATTGTTGGGGCCGGAGCCGCTGGCATAGCGATCGCCCGCGAATTCCTCGACCAGCCCTATGACGTTTGCCTCTTGGAGAGCGGCGGCTGGGAGTATGAAGCGCAAACCCAAGCCCTGTTCGGGGGAGATAATGTGGGGCTGCCCTATTTTCCCCTCAGAGAAGCCCGCGCCCGTTACCTCGGCGGCTCGACCAATCTCTGGGGCGGCTGGAGCCGACCGCTGGATGCCATCGACTTTGCCCATCGCCCCTGGATGGACTACAGTGGCTGGCCGGTTAGCCGCGAGGAATTGCAGCCTTACTACGAACGGGCCCAAACCACCTGCGGCCTCGGCCCCTGCCGCTACGATTGGTCAGACTGGCAGGAAGCCTTTCAAGGAATTGGTTGCGATCGCCCGGCCTTGGGAGAAGACATCGAAACCTACCTCTGGCAAATTATTCCTCCCCAGTTTCTGCGTTTTGGCCAGGCGTACCGGGCAGACATCGAAGCCGCCAGGAACATCCGGGCCTACCTCTACGCCAACGTTGTCGATCTCGAAGCCAACGACACCGCCCGCACCCTCCAGCGCCTGCGGGTGGCGACCCTGGAGGGCAAAACCTGCTGGGTACGGCCCAAGACCACCATCCTCGCCCTCGGCGGCATCGAAACCCCCCGCCTGCTCCTGGCTTCCCGGCAGGAACAGCCCAACGGATTAGGCAACGAACACGATTTAGTGGGCCGCTTCTTTATGGAGCATCCCTACCTAAAATGGGGCAAAGCCGAGTTTAAGCGTACTCCCAGCCTTTATGTTCAGGGACGCTTCCGCCTAGAGGGTAGCGAGCTGGCCACCGGGTTAGGACTCAGCCCCGCCCTGCAAGCTCGCGAACATCTGCTCAACTTTGGGGCCCGCTTGCTGCCGATCCTGCCGGAGTGGGTGGGAGCCGTCAATCGTCTCAAAGCTAGCCTTAAACCCCAGCCCGCTTCCCTGAATCCCCTGCACCAGGCCTTCCCGTCGATTAGCGAAATCTGCAACTCCACCGCCCCCGCCGACTGGCCCCAGGATTTAGGGCTAGTCCTTAGCAATCTCGACCAGGTTTTCGCCAGAGCCTACCGCAAATTCTTCCATAAGTCCTTTTACTCCGGGCAATCTTCCCTCTACCAGGTCTATCCCATCGGCGAACAGGCCCCCAACCCCGACAGTCGTGTCCTGCTCAGCCGCGATCGCGATGCCCTGGGTCTGCCCAAGGCGCAGTTGGATTGGCGCTTGATCGAGCTGGACAAGTACACCCTCTCTCGTTCTCTGGAAATTCTGGCCGGGCCTTTGCCAGGAGGTTTAGGGACTGTGCAGATTGACCCCTTAGATGACGGCGGGTTCGATCGCCAAGTGTTTGGGGTCGTATCACCACATGGGAACCACCCGCATGAGCCTGAACCCCAGGGAGGGCGTTGTGGACGAACATTGCCGCATCCACAGCCTCAGCAATGTCTATATCGCGGGCAGTTCCGTCTTTCCCACCAGCGGCCTCTCCAACCCAACCCTGACTATCGTGGCCCTGGCCATTCGCCTGGCCGATCACCTCAAGGCCCAATTGACCGCTTCTCCTGCGATTGCGCTCCGCGCACTGGCAAAGCCAATCGCCCTGGCAGCGGCCGCCCAGTCCTGTCCTAACCCCAATAGTTCTTACCCACTTTTGCAATTGCTTGATGAGGAGTCATGATGACCGACTATAAGGAGGTAATTGTGGGGGAAGTGGGCTCGATCGCCACCGCCACCCACAATCGCCAGACGATCTTTTTGAGCCGTCACTATCTCAACCCGGTAGTTTTTGCCCAACCCCTCTCCTTTCAAGGGCCAGACCCGGCGACGGTTCGCATTACCAATTTGCAAAGCGATCGCTTCGAGGTGTACCTGCAAGAACCCTCAAATTTGGACGGAACCCATAGCAACGCCGAACAGTTTAGCTACCTTGTCCTGGAAGCCGGGGAATGGGAGCTAGCGGACGGAACGCGCTTTGCCGTGGGTGCTCTCAACACCGACGCCACTACCCCGGAGTCTATTTGGGCCAGTGCCCAGTTTAATACCGCTTTTGAAAGCCCACCCATTGTTCTCTCTCAGGTACAAAGTGATCGCGACCCGGCCTTTGTGCGGTTGCGCCACCGCAACTTGAGTGCTACTGGCTTTGAGCTGGCCCTGGAAGAAGAAGAGTTAGCCCTTAACTCCGGCCACGGGGAGGAACAGGTGGGTTGGCTGGCCATTTCTCCCGGCACGGGCGACTGGAGCGGCTTTTCCTACCTGGCGGGCCAGACGGGGACATCCGTGAGCGATCGCTGGTTTAGCCTCAACTTTGGCGGCACGTTTAATACCCCCCCTCAGCTCCTGGCCTCCCTGGCCAGCTACAACGGCCCCGACCCAGCGGGACTGCGCTATCGCAACCTGAATGCCCAGGGCATTCAGCTCCGGGTGGAGGAGGATACCACCGCCGATAGCGAAACCACCCACGACCCGGAAGTCGTTCAATTTTTTTCCCTCTCCGGCCAGGGACAGTTGCTGGCCTCGGCTGCCCAGCCTACAACAGAACCAGCTTTGCTGCGAGTGGAGGCGGAGGATCTGACCCTGGAGGGCTTCCGTCGAGAATCCCTGGGCCGGGCCAGCAACGGCGAGGTCATTAGCTTTCTGCTGGGCGATCCCACCGAGAGCGGCACGGCTGGTTTTGCGTTTCAGGGAGCAGCGGGATTCTACGATATCGTGATCGGCTACTTCGATGAAACCGATGGCCGCAGTCAGGTTGCCCTCCGCCACCAAGGCGAACTATTGGCCCAATGGACGTTCCGATCGCAATCTCGGCAGTCCAGGGGCAGACAACCTCACCCAAACCTCCCGCCTGGTCGCAACCTCGGTGGCGATCGCTCCCGGAGATAGCTTTGTCCTGGAGGGAAGGGAAGACCGGGGCGAACCAGCGCGGGTTGACTACATTGAGTTTATTCCTATGGCTTCCCAACGTATTGCTGGAACCAGTGCCAGTGAGACCCTGCGGGGTGACGACCAAGACAACCAAATTCTCGGCTTCGGGGGCAACGATCGCCTGGATGGGGGCGCGGGCAACGATCGCCTGGATGGGGGCGCGGGCCAGGACACCGTCGATTACAGTCAGACTGCCAACGGCATTATCGCCAATCTGGCCACTAAGACCGTCTTGGCCCCCCGCTACGGCATCCTGGCAGAACCGAAGATTTTGCCCCTGGGAGATTCTATTACTGCCGGAGAACATCGGGTGGGAGCCTATCCGGGAGCCTACCGCCGGGAACTGTTTCGGGAGTACGACGCTGCCAATCTCGACCTGAATTTTGTCGGCTCCCTGCAAAACGGCCCCGATAGTCTGGGCGATCGCGATCATGAAGGCCGGGGGGGATTTACCATCGAGCAACTAACGGCGCTGATTGACGGCGGCCTGCTGGAGCGCGAAGGGCCCGATGTCATTTTATTGATGGCGGGAACCAACGATACCATCCGCAGCAGCGCTGAGCAAATGCTCTTGGACATGGGCCGCCTGCTCGATCGCATTACCGACGAGCGTCCAGGGGCCCTGGTGCTGGTTTCATCCATCCCGCCCATCGTCGCCGAGTTGGTCAACAACGGTTCAAGCCGAGCCAGCCGGGCGGCAGAGTTTAACCAACGTTTGCCCGGACTGCTGGCAGACAAGGCTCGCGACGGCAAGTCCGTGGCCTTTGTGGATGGGGGCGGCCGCTTGAGCGGGGGGGATCTGCTCAGCGATGGCATTCACCCCAGCGCCGACGGCTACACCAAGCTGGGCGATGCCTGGTTTAGAGCTTTGGTGGAACGGGATGTGCTGGTCAGTGTGGAAAATGTCACGGGGACGGACTTTGACGACCGACTCATCGGTAACGGCGCGGCCAATCGACTGGATGGCGGCGAGGGTCAAGACACGCTCACCGGCGGGGGGGGAGCCGATACCTTTGTCTATGGAAAGATCGCCCGCCTTCCCGATGTCATCACCGATTTCAGCAGCAGCGATCGCCTGGAAATTTCGGCTGCGGGAGTTTGGGGGGGCTGCGAGCGGGGGTCAACCTCAAGACCAAGAGTGCCAGAACGGGCACCTTTATCAGTGGGGACGATCCCCGGCCCAGGGGTAGCGCCGGAAATTTCCTCTACGATCGCGATTCCGGCTGGCTGAGCTTCGATCCCGACGGCACCGGCCGCGACCCTGCCCAGGAGCTGGTTCGCCTGGCCAACACCCCCAACCTGCGTCTGGAGCAATTTACCATCGTGGCCTGAGCGGCGCGATCGCTAAGCTGGAGCAAATCTTAAGACAGCTCTGTCTGCTTCGGAGCCACGGCTATCCAAGGGAGGCTCAGGCAGTAATTTAGGGAGGGACTGGGGGCGCGGCTGAGTTGATGACCTGCAACCCCTGCCCTTCGGGGATTGCTTTCCTGGGAATGGGCTACTTAAAGAATTTAATTGAAGCATTTGTACCCACTTACCCCCTCGATTTGCCCTGGTTTTTGTTCTATCGGATACAGTTCCTTGGGGATTGAAGGGCATTTTTCTTGGGTCGTTCTCTGGGGAGTTGTTCGGTGAATTGTTGTTGACTAAACTGAGGGTCATCAAGGATTTTCTGGAGAAGAAAAAAGACCGATCAAGAAAATTTAAGCTTGATTTTCTACCAAAACTCTAGCTTTTTCTTGATGCCAGCACCTGAAATCTGTGGGGTTTTTCATCAGTAAATTCCAATAAATAATCGTTGGATAGCTTGGAGAAAAACCCCTTTGGCATTTGCCTAAATCAGCAGAGATTTAACTTAAAGAACACTGGTTCCAGGAAATGATTAATCTCTAACCAATGGACGATTCTAGATTCTGTCCGACGAAAGAAACTTGTTTGGTATATCAGGCGTAAGAGCTTTGGCCTCGTTAGCAAGTGAGAAAATCATGCCTAATAAACGGAGCGATCGCAAGAAAACCCCTAAGTTTTATTGTCCTTATTGCAGCGAGAGGCTATGGCGAGTGGGTTCCCCAAAACACCATTTATATTACCAAGATAGTTTAAGTATTAGCAAAAACTGTAATATTTCCCGCAAGAATTCCAAGTTTTTAGCGAACAAGGGAGAATATGTCGATCAAAACCAATGGTTAGAGGAATTTTTTTGTGGCGACCACGGCAAAATCTGGCTGTTACTCGCCAAAAGAGACAATGGGGTCATTGAAGCCAGCCTGCCCCAAGACCAACATTGGCAACAGACCACGGGAACCTTCGATCCCGATCGTCCCAATCCCTCCGTCAGTGAATACAGCTATCGCATGAGTCGAGGGACTTAAATTGGATAGGTAAATAGACTGCGTGCTACTTGTAGCGCAGCGATCACCATAGAACTGGTGCTTCTAGCGTCAGTTTCTATATTCGTTTGAGCCGGCCAGTTGTCGCTATGCGTATATCCAATGACAGTCTTGGGAAATAATAATCTATTTGACAGCGACGGAGGGTTGCCCGAACGGTTACCGAGCCTACGCTTAGGAGACATGACCCAGCGATCGCTCAAAGAAGCCTTTAAAAGAAGCGGAGAAATGCTGTACGAACACCTAGAGCAGATTGAAAGACCACTCCTCGCCAATGAGGCGTTTCAGTCGGAGTTTCTCCATGCTGCCACCTTGACCCTGTTCTCAAAAATGCGCTCCAACTATCGCGCCCTGCTGTGGTTAATTTTGTATACTCGCGACCCTTTGAGCAACTTTTTTGTGCTGGAGCAGTTGAGTAACGCCGCCATTACCTTGACCTACCTAGCGGAGGAAGCGGATGAAATTGTCCTGCAATCCTATATAACAACTTCAATCGTCCAGGCCCAAGGGCTATTACAGCGGGTCACCGAATATTTGTCCCTGTTTCCGGGCAACCTGGAACTGCTGACCCTGGAAGAACAACTGCGGCGTTTCTTGCTGAAAGCGGGGGAGCGCTTAACCCAGTCCAGCGGCCTGGTCAATGGGAATCTCAAACTCTACAGCGAGACCGAATCCACGGCTACGCTGATCCAGCGGGCGGAACAACTGGGGTTGAGACGCCTGGTCAGTCCGGCTCGCCGCGCGATTTTAAGCATCGAACCGGGAAGCTGGCTGGCAGCGGAAATTCACGCCCTCTATCGCCTGCCGGGAGAGGAAGATTATCAAAGTGCCTTTCGGGAATTGCGGGATGTCAGCCATACCTGCCTCCATGCGGCTCGGGCTTTTCTTGAAGCGGTGGTCGATCACTACCAGCAGTCCCAGATGACCCAACTGGTGAATGTGCAACTGGCGATCGCCGATTTTAATTTGTTTTTCAATTGGTTTTTTGAAGCGTACAATATCGCCGCCCAGGGCGATCGCGCCGCGGGTTCCGACCGGAGCTAGTTTTAGGGAGTTTCCGCTCAATCCAAAATGCAGATTTCCGCGAGCGCAGTCGTTAGGACGGCGTTTTTTTTGTGCTTGTTGGCTTTACTCCTCCCCTGAAGATCGCACTATGTTTAGTTCTACTACTACAACCATTCCCTATGTCCACCCTGCGGTTCGCAGCCGGGTGAAGCGAGCGATTGATGTGGTTGGTTCCCTGACTGGACTCACGGTACTGCTGGTATTGTTGATTCCCCTGGCGATCGCCATTCGCCTAGACAGTCCGGGGCCCATTTTTTCAGCCAAAGGCGAGCTGGCTGGCGGGGCAAACCCTTCCGCCTGTGGAAACTGCGCTCCATGATTGCCAACGCCGAGAAGTACCAACACCTGGTAAACAATCAAGTGCGCGGCCCCCCTCTTCAAAAACGACAATGATCCGCGCATTACGAAAGTGGGTCGTTTCCTGCGCCGCACCAGTCTAGATGAATTTCCCCAATTTTGGAACGTGCTGTGCGGCGAAATGAGTTTGGTGGGAACCCGCCCGCC
>JAAUTE010000161.1 GCA_012031815.1 Chloroflexaceae bacterium | reverse complement strand
GGTCGGGCTTACTGGAGGACATTATGATATAGCCTTTGCTCCAGAGAGATTTTCTCAGGGTCGATGGCCTGCCCCTTGAAGAGCGCTTTGGCGCCCACGGTCAATTCGGCCGCGCCGCTGTAGGGTGACTCCAGCACCATGACGATGCGATCGGTTTTAACCTCTTGCTTCAGGGTGTCCATGAGGGTTTGCATAGAGAGGCAAGTGGAGTAAACATTATCGAGAGCACAATCGTAAGCGCTCAGATAGGTGCCACCATCTGTGGTGGGAAAGCCATGGGTGCTGATGAAAACCACTACCAGATCGTCGGGACCGGCCAGGCTGCCGAGCCAGCCCTTGCCCAGGTTAGCCAGAATGTTTTGCCTGGTGGCGTCGGCGTTGATCAAGGTTTTAACATGGGTTTCAGGAAAAACGTCCGGCATTTGGATCTTTCAAGTAGGCGGCAAAATTGCGCGCGGCTATATCCATTTTTGAATCCATGCCGTTGAGGCGGCTTTCTTTGAACTTGGCGGCGCCTATAACCACGGCCCATTTTTGCTTTATGGGGCGATTTGTGGCCGTGGCATTGGGATTGAGATCTTGAATCTTGGTCCACTCCACGCCTGTGGCGGGAGCCGACATATTGGTATTGTCGGCGGCTGAAGCCGGCTGGGCACCGCAAAAGATAACCAGTTGCGCTGCCAGGCTGAGCAAGCCGAGAGGCAAGCTTGGAGGCAATCTCAGACTTTGACTTATTGCAAGTTGCATACCGCTACTTCCTTTTGGCTGTGTTTTTTTGCTTTACTGGTGAGCCAGGGCTACATCCACAGCCAGCATGCCGGTGGGATCGTTGAAGACTACTTTTACTAGGCTGCCCGTAGCTTGTTGCGCGGAGTTACTTTGAGCAAGTTTTTCATTGTTGCCGATTTGATCGGGCATAATCACCGGTGTTGGATCATCCCAGGAAAGCTGCATGCGCGTGGGAACCAGATCTTTGGCGCCGGTCATGTCGTTGGAAACGAAGGCCGTCAGGTGTGTGGGCGGGCTCAATTCGGTTTCGCTGGCAACTTTATGGCGAGAGAAAAGCAAGCTCACTTTTTCAATTCCCGGTGTGTTGTCGAAAGTCAGCCATTCCTTATAAGGGAGGGGATAATCAGTGCCGGCGTTGAGAAAGTTGTTTTCACCGTTCAGCTTGGAAGGGAAGAGCTAGGGCTTTTTGCCGCTGGAACTCTGCTCATCATGATGTAGGCGTAGCCGTCGGTCTGGGGGATAACGTGAAAACGAATGGCGTCCCCTGATTTGAAGGCAAGCTTGTTGTTGCAGCGGTAAATTTTGCCGTCGGTCAGCTCAACCGTCTCGTAGGCGATCGCCCTCGTACCAGCGGATATTAGGCGTTCTGTTAAGGGGCGATCGGCAGCTAAATGGAGGTAGGTAAACAGAAATTGGTCATTCTGGAGAAAATCGTACTCAGGCGGCAGCGGCTCCTTGACTTTGACCACCAACTCCCGGCTCCAGGCTGGCTCGCGGCTGACAATTTTGGCTCCAGCGCTCTGATAGTCCCCATCGGCAAATCCTGCGCCCACCCCGGCTGTGGTTTCCACAAACACCGCATGGCCGCGATCGCTCAGTACCCTCACGCTGTCGGGACTCAAGCCCACCCGAAACTCCTGGTCTTTAATTTCTTTGGGAACGCCGATTTCCATATTTACCCCTAAAGTGCTGTCCCTTACCCTACTGTAGACCCTAACATCTCCGACTTGGCTGTATCTGTAACTCCTGCTGCCGCATCAGGCTATCAGTACCAGCGCTAAACTACAGTGGGATTAATGCTTTAATTTAGGAGAAATTCAGCCAATGGAAACCAGAGCGCTAGGCCGCAGCGATATTCAAATTACTCCGATTCTCCTCGGAACCTGGCAGGCAGGCAAGCGGATGTGGGTGGGCATCGAAGATGAGGAGAGCATTCACGCCATTCGAGCCGCCGTTGATGCGGGCATCACCACCATTGATACCGCTGAGGTCTACGGTGACGGCCACTCAGAACGGATTATCGCGAAGGCCCTAAACGGCATTCCTCGCGATCGCGTGGTTCTGGCCACCAAGGTCTTTGCCAATCACCTCAAGGCTGACCAGGTGCGGCAAGCTTGCGATCGCTCCTTAAGCAATCTCCATACGGACTACATTGATCTGTATCAAATCCACTGGCCGGCTGGATCGTTTAAGAGCGAGGTCGTGCCCATTGAGGAAACCATGAGCGCCCTCAATCAACTCCAAGCCGCTGGCAAAATTCGGGCCATTGGGGTGTCTAATTTTTCCCGCCCCCAATTGGAAGAAGCGGCACAATACGGACGCATTGAGAGCTTACAGCCGCCCTATTCCCTGTTTTGGCGTCATGTTGAGCAAGATGCTATGCCCTACTGCATGGAGCAGCAGATTTCGATTTTGGCCTACTCGCCCTGGCCCAGGGATTACTCACCGGCAAGTTCGGCCCCAGCCATGAATTTGAGGAAGGGGATCATCGTGCTAAAAATAAGCTTTTTCAGGGGAAAAACTACGAACGCGCCCAGGCTGCCCTGGACGAATTACGGCCCATCACCGATCGCCACCACTGTTCCCTGGCCCAGTTAGCCCTGGCTTGGCTGATTGCCCAACCCCAAACCCACGCCATCGCCGGAGCCAGACATGGGGCCCAAGCCACCGCCAATGCCCAAGCGGTTCAGGTGAAGCTCTCCACCGAGGAGTTGCAACAAATTGATGAAATTGGCCGCCAGGTTAGCGATCGCCTTGAGTCTACGCCGCTGTTGTGGGATTTTTAAGGATTTGCTAGGAACCTGGCCAAAGACCTGTCAGTTTAGCGCCTGGGCTACAATCGAGACAGCCCGACCCTGGCGATCTAACCCGTTTTTGAAAAACCCTATGCCCCAGCTTATTGAGCAACCCACCTTAATCCCCGCCGCTGGCGATTCATCGAAACAAATTGAAGAATTTGTCGGACGGGTGAATAACCAAGAAACTCAAATTAGCGTGGCATGGATGCGATCGCCTGCGGGGTGGGAAGAACCAGGACAAAGACCAGAATTTGAGGAAATTACTCTGGTCTTGGCGGGAAACCTCCGGGTTGAATCAGAGGAGGGTATTCTAGAGGTGCAAGCGGGGCAAGCTGTCATCGCGAAACCTGGGGAATGGGTGCGCTACAGTACACCGGTGGGGGCAGAATATATTGCTATTTGCTTGCCTGCCTTTTCCCTGGAAACAGTCCATCGCGATGCTTGAGGTTTGAGTTCAGGTTCTTAATGATCATCAGTTTTTTATGCAAACGTTGTCGATTGAATCAGAAGTAATCGAGGTTCATGGCCGGATTGTGGGACGGAGCCTCAATTTAAAAGGGTTAGAAAAAACTGCTTGTTTGGCAATGGAGCCACTAACAGTGAAAGCGGGTCAGAAAGGCTGCGCAGTCTTGTTTCGCTATGGTGCCGTCGTCTTTTTTGGCTTAACCGCTGAGGAAGAACAGGAATTTCTCGACAAAACCTTGACTCCTCTAATTAATACGCCCATCGCCGGGGAATCAGAGGAAGCGAAGCTGCGTTTGGATGGGATGAATCCGGGCAAAGTGGAAGGCGAGATGATTTCTTTGTCGGAATTTAGTTTAGAAAATTTTCAAATTGTGGCCGATATTTTAGGAAAAAGTGCAATTTTGTCGTATTACGAAAATCAATCGGCTACGGCTTTCGATCGCATTGAACCCTTTGCCACGAATTTGCAACATTCCCGGCGCAGCCGCCAGCAGGTACGGGAGTTATTGCGGCAGTTGGGCAATACCCTGGCGATTCATCACAAAATGGTGGGCCGCGTTGAAATTATCGACAAGCCGGAATTATTGTGGGAGCAACCCCAACTGGAGCGGTTCTATCGCCGCCTGGCCGATGAATACGAAGTGCGGGAACGCCATCGGGTTTTGGAGCGCAAGTTGGAGCTGGTGTCGCGGACGGCGGAAACGGCCATCGGCTTGCTGCAATATAATACCAATCTCCGGGTAGAATGGTATATCGTGATTCTAATCGTGGTAGAGATTTTACTGTCTTTGTACCAAATCTTTTTTAGAAGCTAAGGTAACCTGGGTGATCGCCGTTAACATTTTTAACAAAGTCAGATCGATGGCTGCGGATATAATCAGCAAGGAACGCTAGGGGTTGATCTGAGCGGACTAAGCATCGGTAGTTTTCAATTTAGCAATGGTCAGAATTCTCTGTAGTTGATTAGCAATGAAACGACTACCCCAGTGCTTAGCAATATTGCGCAGTTTTTCGAGGATGAGAATTTTCTCCAGGGAATTCACAAAATCGAGAATCTGGTGTCTAAAGTTTTGTCGGTGGCGCTAATCATTGTCATCTTATTTTCTTTGTTTGAGCTGGTTTTGATTTTATCTCAGGATTTACTGGTCGCCGAGCCGTTAGGATTCTTTGGTAAAACCTTAATTGAGATTTTTGGGCTGTTTCTTAACATTTTAATTGCTCTTGAATTATTAGAAAACATTACCGCCTACCTCAGGAAACATATTGTTCAGGTGGAGCTGGTGTTAGTAACCGCCTTAATTGCGATCGCCCGCAAGATTATTATTTTCGATCCTAAGCAGTTTGAAAAAGTCGATCTCATTGCCTTGGCGATCGGTTGCCTGGCTCTATCAGTTAGCTATTGGTTAATTCGCCGGACTACCCGCAATCAGTAGCTTCTTAACGGGGGACGTTCGCCGTACTAACCCGCGATGAGTAGAATCGACTCAACCAACCCCGCCGCCAGAAAAAGAAGAGTAACCCACCGGCGATGGCGAGAATTGCTCCCCAGAAAACAAAATAGCTCCCTTTCCACTCCAACCCCGGTATATATTCAAAGTTCATGCCGTAGACGCCGGTAATAAACGTCAAAGGAATAAAAATAGTCGAGATAATCGTCAAGAGATTAACCACCTCGTTCATTTTATTGCTCATCGCCGACATATAAACATCCATCAAACTTGAGGCCAATTCACGATAGGTTTCGATGATATCTAACAGTTGGATGATATGGTCATAGCAATCACGGAAATAAATTTGGGTTTCTTGGCTGATGAGCTGACTTTCTCCTCGCGAGATGGCGTTGATCACGCTTCGTAAAGGCCAAATGGCGCGGCGTAAAGCCAATAACTCTCGCCGTACCTCATAAATTTCCTCTAAGGTTTGGCGGTTAGGACTGCGAATGACTGAATCTTCCAGATTTTCAATCCGCTCACCGTAATCTTCCAGCACAGGAAAAAAACCATCAATCAAAGCATCCAACAGCAAATAAAACAAATAATCGATTTTTTGTTGTCGCACTTGCCCTTTATTGGTGCGGATGCGATCGCGTACGGGATCGAAACAGTCTGCTGGGTATTCCTGAAAGGCTAATAAATATTTGGGGCTGAGAATCAGGCTAACCTGTTCACTTTCAAAACCAATGCCGTCGGGTCTTGGCAGAACCATGCGAGCAATTACCAGCAATTGCTGCCCGTAGTTCTCTAATTTAGGTCGCTGCGGTACGTTAACAACATCTTCCAGAAGGAGGGGATGGATCTGAAAAACTTGAGCCAGTTGTTTGAGAACAGCTTCCGTTCCCAATCCTTGAATGTCTATCCAGGAAACAGAATCGCTTTCTAAAAAAGTATTACAAGCTTGCGGATCGAGAACGACCTGACGCGTGGCATTCTCTGGCGTATAGTTGATTAGAATGACCTGGGTCGGCTCAGCTTCGGGGTCGATACTTAAGGTTCCCGGTTCGCTGCCTGGCTCATCATAGTAGTAATCAAAGTAATCTTCTACTTCATTTTCCTCCGGCTCGAAGGGTAAACGGGCAATTTGGGACGATACTTGAGTCATGGGGTCAAATGGGTAAACTTTTTGGCGATCGCTACCATCAAGACGCTATCTTAACTATTTAAAGGACTCTCTGAATCTTGGAAAAATAATGGTAGCTCTTAACAAGATTGTGGCGAGTTGTTGTAAGTATAATTAGATCGGGAGTTTAGTTGTTTGCAAGCCATACCCTTTAGTGTGTATAAAACCCTTGGCGCTGTTGCCACCGAATTTCAAATCGAGTATACAGTGGCAGAGTTTGTCAGAGAATTAAGCTTTGCCGTCCCTTTGGGATTCCAAGAAGAATTAGATTTACTCTTAAGCGATGGGGTTGTTGATAATTCCGAAGCGGCAATTTGTGAAGCGCTAATTTATCCAATTCTAAAAGAAGTCTGGAAATTTTACCGCCACCAGTTTACCCTATGGAGCCATCAAACCCTATCCTATAGTGAGCAGCTTTTTGGACAGCCCAACTATATTTTGGCAAAGCGCAGCCCTTTGGGAACCGTAGTTTTTGACCAGCCTTATTTTCTGGTCGTTGAAGCCAAGCAAGATAAATTTGAAGAAGGCTGGGGTCAGTGTTTAGCAGAATTAATTGCTGTTCAGGGACTCAATAATCAATCGATACAGACCTTATTCGGCATGGTTTCCAATGGAAAAATCTGGCAATTTGGCAGGCTAGAAAATCAGAAATTTACCCGCAATAAACGATTTTATAGCATTCAAGAACTAACCAGCCTTTTCGGGGCAGTTAACTTTGTCTTTAATGAATGCCAGCAACAATTGCAGCTCTAAAAATACTCACTCAGCCTCACAACGTAAGTCGCTTCTTAAGATACTGTTTAGGAGAGATAAAGATTTGAGCTGTTAGTGGGCGATCGCCGTTGAGATTCTCACCCTTAAAACAGAAAATAACGCTGTGCCATTGGCAATTCTGTAGCCGGTTCGCAGGTTAATAATTCCCCATCGGCTTTGACCTCGTAGGTTTCGGGATCGACTTCGATTGCAGGGAGTGCGCTGTTAAGTTTCAAATCCTGTTTGCCAATCCTGCGGGTATTGGCCACGGCGATCGCGCTTTTTTGCAAGTTGAGTCGTTCGGGAATCCGAGCATCTAGGGCTGCCTGGGAGACAAAGGTAAAGGAGGTTGCGGCGATCGCGCCGCCGAAGCTGGCAAACATCGCTCGCATATGAACCGGTTGGGGCGTGGGAATGCTGGCATTGGGATCACCCATTTGTGCCCAGGCAATTAAGCCACCTTTCAGAACTAATTCGGGTTTAACGCCAAAAAAAGCCGGTTTCCACAAACATAAATCGGCCAGCTTTCCTTCCTCGATCGAGCCGACAAAATTGGCAATGCCGTGGGTAATGGCGGGATTAATCGTATATTTAGCGATGTAACGCTTGGCGCGATAGTTGTCGTTGCCATTGTCTTCCGGGAGCGAGCCGCGCTGAACTTTCATTTTGTGAGCGGTCTGCCAGGTGCGAATGATCGTTTCCCCCACGCGCCCCATTGCCTGGGAATCGGAGGAGATGATACTAAATGCGCCCAAATCGTGGAGAATATCTTCGGCAGCAATGGTTTCTCTGCGGATTCGAGATTCTGCAAACGCCACATCTTCAGGAATGCTGCGGTCGAGGTGGTGACAGACCATCAACATGTCCAGATGTTCCTCCAATGTATTGAGGGTGTAGGGGCGAGTGGGATTGGTAGAAGAGGGTAATACGTTGGCTAGCCCGCAAACCTTGATGATGTCGGGCGCGTGACCGCCGCCGGCTCCTTCCGTGTGATAGGTATGGATGGTGCGATTTTTAAAGGCTGCAATGGTTGCTTCCACAAATCCGGCTTCATTAAGCGTATCCGTGTGGATCGCCACCTGTACGTCGTACTCATCGGCAACCTGCAAACAAACATCAATGGCCGCTGGGGTGGTTCCCCAATCTTCATGAAGCTTTAAGCCCATCGCCCCGGCGAGAACCTGTTCCCGCAGTCCTTGGGGCTGACTGCTGTTGCCTTTGCCTAAAAACCCCAGATTTACCGGAAAGACGTCGGCGGCTTGCAACATGCGAGCAATATTCCAGGCTCCCGGCGTACAAGTTGTGGCATTAGTTCCCGTGGCTGGCCCGGTGCCGCCCCCAATTAAGGTTGTGACGCCAGAGCGATCGCGGTTTCGATTTGCTGAGGACAGATGAAGTGGATGTGGGCGTCGATGCCACCGGCGGTGACAATAGCCCCTTCCCCGGCGATGGCTTCGGTGGCAGGCCCGATGATGATATCCACATTATCTTGAATGTAGGGATTGCCAGCCTTGCCAATTTTGTGAATTTTGCCGTCTTTGATGCCAATATCGGCTTTAACGATGCCCCACCAGTCCAAAATCAGAGCGTTGGTAATCACCAGATCCACTGCGCCCTCTGCGCGGGAAATGGGAGATTGTCCCATGCCGTCTCGAATCACTTTTCCGCCGCCAAACTTTACCTCGTCGCCATAGCTCGTAAAGTCTCGCTCCACCTCGATAATTAAGGCCGTATCGGCCAAGCGGACGCGATCGCCAACCGTAGGCCCGTAGGTTTCAGCATAAGCGCGGCGATCCATGCGATAACTCATAAAATCCTAGCTCCTCTGGTTCATGGCGCTATTTTAGCGATTCTGCTGGGCGTAGAAAAGCCAATACCATAGTTTCGGCGCAGCCTCCCGACTAAATCCGCGCCCTTATCAAGGAGAAGTAGATAAGTATACTGGGAGCATGAATCCTCACAGAGACCAAGATTGATGGCGATCGCACCGTCCCAACCCCTCTCCCTGGAAACGTTCCTTCAAGATCCTGATGTGGATGAGTCGCCCGCCTGGGAATATATCAACGGCGATCGCCACCAGAAACCAATGCCGAAGGGAAAACATAGCCGCATTCAACTAAAGCTCTGCGATCGCATTAACGAAGTCGGAGAACCTCAAAAGCGGGTCTGTGCCTTCCCCGAACTGCGCTGCACCTTTGGCGGTCGCTCGATTGTTCCTGACATTGCCGTATTTACCTGGCCCCGCATACCCTTTGACCCGGATGGTGAAGTTCCCCAGGATTTTCTGTTGCCGCCGGATTGGATGATTGAAATTCTCTCCCCAGAACAGAGTACCAATCGGATCATTGGCAAAGTTTTGGCTTGTCTTCAGCAGGGATGTCAACTGGGATGGCTGATCGATCCCAGCGATCGCTCGGTGTTGGTTTTGCGGCAGGGGCAACCACCGGAACTGTTTCAAGGGTCGGAACCTTTACCCGTGCTAGAGAAAGCTCCCATCGCCCCTTTAACGTTGGCGCTTGGCGCTGAGACTATCTTTGGCTGGCTGAAAATGGGGGGGTTTAG
>JAAUTE010000160.1 GCA_012031815.1 Chloroflexaceae bacterium | reverse complement strand
TCGGATTATCGGGCCCTGGTTTGGGACGGGAGAAGGGCGGGGGCGTGGCGCTGTTGCTGTGCGCGATCGGTTTGCTGAATGTTGCGGCAACGGTAGTGGCCTTAATGCAACCCCGGCTGCTGGCGGTGGAAGCCGAAGTTCCCGATGCTATCAGCAATCACTCCTCGCGAGAGCTGACGGGCTGTTTGAATTAACCCAAGTTGGGGGATGGCGGCCCAAGGATTGCTTCGAGCAGACTAAGGGTGGCGGAACCTTAACTTGACATCCTCGGTTGAGAAGGCTGGGTGGCCTTGAGGTGGGCGAAATCAAAGAGATCGCGATCGCACAGGTGGGAAGGAACGACAGTTTGGAGGCTGTGGAAGAGATTGTCTAGGCGGCCGGGATCTTCTCGTTCCCAGGCTTGGAGCATCTGTTTAATTTTGGCCCGTTGGAGATTTTCCTGGGAGCCGCAGAGGTTGCAGGGAATGATGGGAAACTGGCGAGCATTGGCGTAGCGCTGGATGTCTCGCTCTGAACAGTAGGCTAAGGGTCGAATGACCACCTGCTGGCCGTCGTCGCTGAGAAGTTTGGGGGGCATGGATTTGAGCTGGCCCCCGAAGAACATATTCAGAAATAAGGTTTCTAAAATATCATCGCGGTGGTGACCCAGGGCGATTTTGGTAGCTCCTTCTTCCGTGGCGACCCGATAGAGAATCCCCCGTCGCAGGCGCGAGCAAAGGCTGCACATGGTTTTTCCCGGTTCGATCAGGCGTTGCACCACGCTGTAAGTATCCTGTTCCACAATTCGGTAAGGGACGCCTAGGGATTCAAAATACTCAGGCAATACTTCTGGGGGAAATCCGGGTTGTTTTTGATCGAGATTCACCGCAAGAATTTCAAACTCAACGGGGGCGCTCCGTTGCAAGCTCATTAATAGCTCCAGCATTGTGTGGGAATCTTTGCCGCCGGAGACACAGACCATAATGCGATCGCCGGCTTCAATCAAGTGGTAATCGGCGATAGCTTTGCCGACGAGACCGCGCAGTTTGGCCTGAAGTTTTTTAAAATTATTCGAGCTGCGTAATTTAGTCGCCTGCATAATCGTAATGTCCCGCTCCATCGGTTCTAGTTTATCAATGATGGCTTTGTCCTCCAGACGAGAACGAGTTTTAGCCGCTGGTCAGCGCTGGGTGATTTGGGCCTTGCTGTTGGTGGGATGCAGTTCCCCTCCGCCAGTTTCTAAATACGAGAATTTGTTTTATGGCCGCGACCCTGACGCGATCGAGGACAAAAAACTGCGGCTCGATCTCTATTTACCCGATTCAAAGGCCCGCCCAGTGCCTCTGCTGATTTACATTCACGGTGGCGGCTGGCTTCAAGGCAGCAAAGAAGACTGTCCGAAACGTAGAGTCACCAAGCGGGACTACGCTCTGGCCTGCTTGAATTATCGCTTTAGCGATCGCGCTTTGTTTCCGGCCCAGATTCAGGATGTCAAACAGGGGGTGCGATGGTTGCGGGCGAATGCTAAGCAGTATGGCTTAGACCCGAATCGGTTTGGAGCTTGGGGGCCATCGGCGGGCGGCCATCTCAGTAGTTTGCTAGGAACCTCGGCCGGGGTAGGGAGCTTGGAAAAACCGGGGGAAGATCTATCGATTTCCAGCGCGGTGCAGGCGGTTTGCAATTGGTATGGCGTAACGGATTTTACCCAAGTTCCTGAAGCGTTTTCCGAAGCGGCAAGCCAGGCGGTTTGGGAAAAGTATCAGAACCGTCGCTGGTTTAACTACACCTGGGTCACCCATCACCTGGTCGGCGGCCCCGTGTCTCAGCGGCGGCAGTTAGCAGCCCAGGCCAACCCCATCGCCTACATTGACCCCAGCGATCCGCCTTTTTTCATCCTCCACGGCGAGCAAGATAGTGTAGTACCCATCTCCCAAAGCGAACTCCTGGCCGCTGCCTTGGAAGCCCATCAGGTTCCCGTGGAATTTATCCGCGATCGCCACAGGGGCCACGACCACACCGGCCCCAACGGCGATCGTTTCGACCCCCAACTCATCGACAGCGCCATTGACTTCTTCGATCGCCAATTGCCAGGTAATCAGTAAACAGTTTAAACTCACGCTGGTTGCAGTCCAGGAAATATCAGGGAGAATTTCCCGGTTACCGTCCTAAAATTTTGTGGATTTTGCAGACCGGTTAAAAGCGTTTGGAGAGGATAGAGCCAACAAGGCGCTCAGCGCCACTAACACTTGTTGAATCCCAAGCAAATAGCCCAACGAGTAAGCCAGTGAAAACCCAAGAAATCATCGCGATCAAACCTAACAAGCAAAATTTTGTCCCGCTCGAAGGATCGCGGGCGTAACTTGCGCGTGTTTCCCCGCGAAACACGGATTACACTCCAGCCCCATCTAGCTGTTTTAGGGGTTCCTAATTCTATCACTATTTTAAACAGAAATAATGACAAAAACTGCCAAGCCGAATCGCCATACCATGAGGCTCAAGGAAAATATTAATTTTTCCTTAAAAACATTTAAGTTTCTTCTTTTGTTGAGATCAACTGAGCTTAAGGGCAAAGGACAATTATAAAAGTGCGTCTAAGTTTGATGATTTTGCCGCAGCAATCGGCTAAGCAGAGTCTGGCTTCTGCCCCATAGCGCTTGCCGAAAGTGACCTTATAGCAATCCGCCCAAGTTGACTTAAATCAGCCTTACCCTGAATTCCTCTGGTGGCGGGGACAACTTTTAATATGCGTTTTAGTTCTGTCTGCTAAAAGGTCACCCATCATGGTTACAGTCACTACAATCGTCCTGACGCTAACGGTTTTGGCGCTGGTTTTTATCTTTTCCATCGGCGAATGGTTGCCCTTAGATGTAGTAGCCATCTTAGCAGCGGGGATCTTGATGGTGCTGGGATTGGTAACCCCAGAAGAAGGGATTTCAGGATTTGGCAACTCCGCAACCATTACCGTCATGTCCATGTTTATTATCAGCGCGGGCATTGCTCGCACGGGGGCGTTACAGGTTGTTAACGAGCTGCTAATGCGCTGGGGGGGCAGACATCCCACGCGGCAGATTTTTACCTTGGGGGCGATCGTGGGGCCAATCACGGCACTTATCAACAATACGGCTGTGGTAGCTGTTTTTCTGCCAATTGTGGAAGACTGGTGCGAAAAGCAGAAGACATCCCCATCGAAGCTGCTGATTCCCCTATCTTATGCGACTATTTTAGGTGGTATGATAACTGTCGTTGGCACCTCTACCAACGTCCTGGCTAGCGGTCTTTCGGAACAGTTGGGCTATGGTGCCTTTGGGCTGTTTCAATTTACCAGACTGGGATTGATAACCTTTGTCATTGGGTTAATCTACCTGTCCTTTGCTTCGCCAAGGTTACTGCCCGATCGCAAAAGCACCAATGGCGCTCACATCACACAAAACTACGAACTCAAGCACTATATTAGTGAGTTATTAGTAACCTCACGTTGTGCTTTGGTGGGACAGACCCTAGGGGAAAGTTGCCTCAAGCGCAGCGATCGCTCCCAGAGCAAGATCTTCGATGTGGACGTGCTGGAAATTATTCGCAATGGGGTTGCCTTCTCCCATCCCCTGGATCGCAAGCGATTGCGGGTCGGTGATGTGCTAGTCGTCCGGGGCAGCCGGGAAGTCCTCTGGCAGCTCAAAGAAGAAAAAGACATCAATGTTCTCCCAGAAGTTGAACTTGGGGGCACTGGGTTAGGTAATGATGAGGAAGGATTAGCCGAAGCCTTAATCCCCAACAATTCTCGATTAATCGGCTTGACCTTGCGGGAAGCCCACTTTCGACAGCGCTACAACCTGATTGTTCTGGCCATGCGACGGGGAGAGCGCTTAGCCCGGGAACGCCTCTGTGATACCAAACTCCGCTCGGAGATGTCTTGCTTTTGCAAGGGCCCAAGCAAAGCTTGGCGGGCCTGCAAACCAATGCTGACCTGTTGCTGCTCAACCAACAAGACATCGATACAGCCGGCGGGACAAAATCGGGTTCGCCTTGGCGATCGCCGCTGGCGTTGTCGGGGCATCGGCCCTCAATTTAGTGCCTATCGTCGTCAGTTCGCTGATTGGAGCTGTCTTGATGGTGGTTGCTGGTTGCTTGAAACCAGGGGAGCTTTATGCCGCCGTACGCTGGGACATCGTGTTTTGCTGGCGGGGTTAATTCCCCTGGGCATCGCCATGGAAAAATCGGGGGCGACTCACTGGCTGGCAGGGCATCTGGTGGCGGTCGGCGCTCATCTTTCCGGTTACTGGATTGTCACCTTTTTCTTCGTGGTGACTTCGCTGTTAACAGAAGTGCTATCTAATAATGCCTCCGTCGTCCTGCTCATTCCCATTGCGGCGGAAGTGGCAACCGAGCTTCAACTTAATCCCCTAGCGCTGATGTTTGCCGTTACCTTTGCCGCCTCCAATAGTTTCATGACCCCCATCGGCTATCAGACCAACACCATGGTTTACGGGCCAGGAGGCTATAAGTTTCTGGATTTCTTTCGGGTCGGCTTTCCCCTCAACGCCATCATGGCCCTGGTGACACCACCGTTGATTATCTGGCTCTATGGCTTAGAAATGCTGTAACCAAAGCGTTTTCCCCTACCACCCATCCAAAAAGGAGCAAGTCCCCATGATTCAACTCGCCGACCCCCAAGCGATCGCCATCGATCCGGCTAGCCTCGCTGCCCTTGAGGCCGACCTGGCCACCAAATCCCCCCAGAAAATCCTGCGCCTGGTTCTCAAACAGTTCGAGGCGATCGCCATTTCCTTTAGTGGCGCCGAAGATGTCGTTTTAATCGACATGGCCGCAAAAATCAATAAAGATGTACGAGTCTTCACCTTAGACACCGGGCGCTTGCACGGAGAAACCTATCAATTCATTGATAGGGTGAGAAAACATTACAACCTGAAGCTAGAAATGGTTTTTCCCGACGCCGCCCTGGTGGAAGCCCTGGTGAATGCCAAAGGATTTTATAGCTTCTATCAAGACGGTCACAAAGAATGCTGCGGCATCCGCAAAGTTCGCCCCCTGCGCCGCAAACTCTCCACCCTGGATGCTTGGATTACAGGACAGCGCCAGGATCAAAATCCTTCTACCCGCGCCAATGTGCCCGTAGTTCAACTGGATACCGCTTTCTCCACAGAAGACCATCCCCTGATTAAATTCAATCCCCTCGCCAACTGGACATCGACTCAGGTGTGGCAGTATATCCGCGCCTACGAAGTTCCCTACAATCCCCTGCACGAACGCGGCTTTGTCAGCATTGGCTGCGAACCTTGCACCAGAGCGATTCTGCCCCACCAGCAGGAACGGGAAGGTCGCTGGTGGTGGGAAACCGCTAAAGAAAAAGAATGCGGCCTCCACGCGGCTATCAACGCAGCTCAAGATAGCCCTGCCGCGATCGCCGCCCAAAGCTAGGGACTGGAGGACAATCATGAACATTATAGTAGTCCAAAAAATCAAGCGCGACGGTCAGCCCTGCGCCAAATCCGCTAAAGTCCTGGGCGATCTCAATAGCCGCGGCCTGCTCCCGCAAATCCATCGCATCGTTGCCGCCGACGAGGGAGACCCAGACAGTGAAGGCTATGAGCTAGCAGCCCAGTTCCAAGTGGAAGCAGCTCCCTTTTTCCTGGTTGAACGCGATGGCGGTGACATTCAAGTGTATGAAGCCTACGCTCGGTTTCTCAAGGAAGTATTTCAGCAAGAGCCTTCAGAAGCGGAAGAAATTGCCGAAATGATGGCACAAAATCCCGATTTAGACTTTATTTAAGGGCAGGGAAGGCGCTAACGCCATGAATAATCCAGAGCGCGGCTCCTACGACTCTGGAACGGTTCTCAACGATTCAGCCTCAAAAAACTACCCCGAAATCCGATGAAAGCCAAACTTCAAGACAGCCCTCCTAGCGCAACGCCCCCATCACCTTCTTGGCGCTGGCGTTCTTTGGTTCCGGGATTACTCCTCACTACCGCCATTGCCCTAGTGGCAACCGCCCTCAGCCGCTTGCCCAGCCTGAGTTTATTGAGTCCTTTAATCTTGGGAATTGTCTTGGGTATCGCCGTCCGTAACGTCCTTGGCCCACTGCCCCACTGCCGTCCGGGCATTGTCTTTTCTCTCAAGCGTCTGCTGCGGCTAGCCATCATTCTGCTGGGATTGCAGTTGAGCTTCGCCCAAGTCCTGCTGGTCGGACCGGTGGGATTGGCGATCGCGGTGGTGACGCTGGTGAGTACCTTTATTTTTACCTGTTGGCTGGGACGTTATCTGGGAATCAATCGCCAGCTAGCCCAATTAATTGCGGCGGGAACGTCTATTTGTGGGGCTTCGGCCGTGGTGGCAACCGGCAGCGTCGTGGAAAGCTCCGATGAAGATGTGACCTATGCCGTGAGTATTGTCACCATTTTTGGCACAATTTCTCTGTTTACATACCCTGTCCTGGCGATGGTTCTGAAGCTTACCCCCGAAGCCTTTGGCATTTGGTGCGGCGTCTCGATCCATGAAGTAGCCCAGGTGGTGGCAGCGGCCTTCCAAACCGGGGAAATGAGCGGTGAGTTGGCAACGGTGGCTAAACTCTCGCGGGTGCTATTTCTCGTCCCCATGCTCCTGGGTTTGGGGTTTCTCTCCGCCCGCAAGCGCCGACTAGCCGCAGATCGCCCAGGCCAGCCGCTGCCGATTCCCTGGTTTGTGTTGGGGTTTATCGCCCTCATCGGGGTAAATAGCCTGGATGTCATCCCTTTAGCCCTTAAAGATCACATTATTCAGGGAAATCGCTTCTTGTTAACGATTTCTCTAACAGCGATGGGATTAGAAACGAGCCTGCGGAAAATTTGGCAGATTGGCCATAAGCCTTTCTATCTGGGGGCGGCTTCCTGGTTATTTATTGCGGTTTTGAGCTTAATTCTTGTAAAACTGTTTTATATCTAAGGAAGGTTAACAGTTTTATGAAGAGAATGAACCGGGCTTTGATTTTAGCCGCACTAGGAACTTCACTGATTGTTCTGCCGGCCGGCAAGCTGCAAGCGGAAAACGGCATTATTCAGCTTAAAAGTCCTTACAGCGTCGAAGAAACCGCTACTCGTCTTAAGACAGTGCTGGAACAGCGGGGATTAATGCTGGTGGGAACCGTGGATCATACTGCCGCAGCGGCGGCCATCGGGCAACAATTGCGTCCGACCCGCCTATTTATTTTTGGCAACCCCCGCGCCGGAACGCCCTTGATGCAGTGCAATCAAACCGCAGCCATCGATCTCCCCATGAAGGCTCTCATCTGGACGGATGAAGTCGGACAAGTCTGGTTGGGCTATAACGATCCCAGCTATTTGCAAGCCCGTCATGGCCTGGCTGGTTGCGAGACGGTTTTGCAGGGGATGGCTCAGGCCCTGGCGGCGATCGCCCAGGCAGTAACCAAGCCTTGAGGCCAAGGATTAACTCTCCCACAAAAACACCCACTGGACAGGCAAAATGCTGAAACTTTACACGGCTCCCACGCCTAATGGCAAAAAACCACTGATTTTACTAGAAGAATTATCCCTTGACTACAGCATCCACAGGGTCGATCTTGGCAAGGGAGAGCAATTTTTGCCGGATTACGTCGCCTTAAATCCCAATAGCAAGATTCCCACGCTGGTGGATGGAGAAACTGAGATAACGGTGTTTGAATCTGGAGCAATTCTGCTATATCTAGCCGAGAAAACCGGACAGTATCTCCCCGAAACGCCCCAGGCAAAGTATCAGGTCATTGAGTGGCTGATGTTCCAGATGGCCAGCGTCGGCCCGATGTTCGGACAGCTGGGTCATTTTCTCAATGGGGCTAGCGAACCCGTGCCCTATGCCATGCGGCGCTATGAGCAGGAAGTTCAGCGGCTCTGCCGGGTTTTGGATGGTCAATTTCAAACCAAGGAATTTATTGCCGGAGCTTATTCCATTGCCGATATGGCGATTTTTCCCTGGGTTGCTGCCTACGATTATCTGGATTTGCCCCTGGAAGATTATCCCCACCTGCTGCGCTGGTTTGAAACCCTCCAAAAACGAGGAGCGGTGCAACAAGCCCTGGCCTTGCTGTCCTAATCTCACCCAGGGGCGATCGCTCGACACCCTCGACTGCTAGCAGAAACCGGTAAGGAAAGCCTGGCGCTAAAATCGAGGCAGAGTTCCAGAGAAAACCATGCTCGCTCCCCAAATCTTGGCGCAAGCCTACAAAAAAGACAGCCTGGGCTGGCAATTACACCTCTTGGGCAAGCGCTTGGGCGAGTGGTGGGAGCGACAGCTCGCAGCGTTTTTGCCAATCTCAATCATTCGCCCCCGGAACTGTCCTGGCTCGATTCACCCCTCAGGGAGGCGATCGCCAAGGCGATTTTTGGGGAGTGGTGGGGTTGCTCTGCGGCTGGCTCCTGTGGCAATTTTTGCGCCTTGCTGGCGTTTATTACCCGAATTTACGCAACCAGCTCAGCCAATCCGCTCGCCAAGCAATTAAGGTCACCGCTAAAGACCTGTCCGCCGCCGGCTGGGTAGCGCGATCGCAGCGAGCCTTAGAGCGGCAAGACTATCGCGAAGCCTGCCTGTGCCTTTACCTAGCCATGTTGCAGCAACTCCAAGAAATCAACCGGATTCCCCAGCTAGCCAGCCGCACCGATGGGGAATATTTAGAATTACTGCGGCAATTTCCCCAATTTCCTGCCTACCAAACCCTACTAATCGCTCACCAACAGCTCTGTTTCGGCGATCGAACCGCCGACCCGTCCCTGTTCAGTCAATGCGACAGAGCCTACCAGATTATCTGCCAGCACCAAGGGCCGTAAAAAGCCCTAGCCTTCCAAAAGGTGGGAAAACTAGGGAAAAATCTATCACTAAAGACGTTCTTCAAGCACCTGATCGATGAGACCGTAAGCCTTAGCCTCTTCCGCCGACATGAAAAAGTCGCGATCCGTATCTTTATCAATTTTCTCAATGGACTGGCCCGTGTGCTTAGCCATAATTCCATTGAGCTGGTGGCGAATGCGGAGAATTTCGCGGGCTTCAATTTCAATGTCGGTGGCCTGTCGCCGTCCCTGAACGCCGCCGAGGGGTTGGTGAATCATGATGCGGGAGTGGGGTAGGGCTAGACGCTTTCCTTTAGTACCCGCAGACAGCAAAAACGCTCCCATCGACGCCGCTAGTCCCACGCAAATCGTGACCACATCTGATTTAATGTGCTGCATGGTGTCGTAAATAGCCATGCCTGCCGTCACCGAGCCACCCGGCGAGTTGATGTACAGATAAATGGGCTTGCCAGGGTCTTCCGAGTCCAGATAAAGCATGACGGCAATGATCTGGTTG
>JAAUTE010000159.1 GCA_012031815.1 Chloroflexaceae bacterium | reverse complement strand
TAGGGTCTACCATTAGGGCCGCTCCTAGGGCTGCCGACCCGGCCCAAATCAGATTCCAAGCTTCTTATTCATGAATACTCATCCTCGCACCAAATTGAGATTAACCAGATTTGTTCTGATAAATCTACGCTGTTTGATGTCTGGAGTTAGTATCGTTAGTAACGATTTTTTGTCTATCCCAAAACTATCCGCTCCTACAGTCGGTATTGTAAGCATTTAAGCGCAATACAAACTATAGGAGCGGTGTAGCGGGCCTTCTTGGTTGACACCTGACTGCCGGGAGGAATCCTTCCAGTCTTATCTAGTGCGGTTTCCGAGGAGTTACCAGATCGCTGTTAGAGAACAGCCCCGGCACACAGTCGGCTTTCGTCAACCAGGAGCCCATCAGTTTATTACCATCACTCATGGGCATCACCTCCTTATTTTTCCTAGACGGTCTTGGGTTTCAAATTTGACTAGGCACATCCTAACACAGATCCTTTCAAGGCGTGATGAGAATGCTCCCTAGGGATTTGGGCGAGCTTGCAACTCCTGACAAACCGTTGCAGCGGTAGGGGCCAATCCCCAAAGTGGAAGTGGAGGTAGGATGCCTGAACCTGGGCTATCTGCCAGCCTTCGGAACCGAGGGGGTTTGGGCGTTCGTAGCGTTGCAAGCTAAACAGGGGGGAGTGGGGCGGGTTTTGCAGTTGGGAGTGGTGGAATTCATGGGCAGTAGCGGTTTCCCGGGCTTGTAGCAGCAAACTGTTTTGTAATGCCGTGGCTTGGCGGTAACCCAGGGTGAGGTGCGGGGTGAGTCGGGCGATGGTTGGTAAGATGCCAATCATCGGCCAAGATTTTCCTTCTAAATCGACAATTGCTCGCAAAGATACATTAAACCGCCACATTCGGCGTAGGTTGGCTTCCCGGATTGGATAAACTGCCGGACTGACTGACGGGCTGTTTGATTGTCAGCTAGCGGCTCGGCAAAGATTTCAGGAAAGCCGCCCCCTAAATACAGTCCCACGGTTCCTGGCGGCAGAGCAGTATCTTTTAGAGGACTCCACGCTACAATCTCAGCTCCCAAGGTTGTGAGTAAGTCGAGATTGTCTTGGTAGTAAAAACTGAAGGCCCGATCGCAAGCGACAGCGATTCGTACGGGATGGGCGGTGACGGGGGTGAGGGCGGGTTCGCTGCTGGGCAGGCGCGGGGCCTCTAGGAGGGGCAGGAGCGATCGCCATTGGAAACTGGTTTGGGCGATGGCTGCCAGATGGGCTTGCAGGGCAGGGAGATGATCCAGTTCCGCAACGGGAACCAGTCCCAAATGCCGTTCTGTCAGGATTAATTGCTGATCACGGCGTAGAACTCCCAAAATCGGGACGTTTAGGGGAGCAAGGGCTGCTTCCAGGAGTTGTAAATGGCGATCGCTGCCGACTTGGTTGAGGACGACGCCAGCTAAAGTCAGCCGGGGATCGAGGGTGCGGTAGCCGTGAACCAGGGCCGCTACGGAACCAGATAGGCGGCGGCAGTCTAAGACCAGCAGCAGGGGTAAATCCAGCAAGCGGGCGACATGGGCAGTACTGGCATAGTCCCAAGTGTCGTGGCAGTGGATGCCGTCAAATAACCCCCATCACCCCTTCCACCAAGGCATAATCGGCGCTCTGGCAGTGACGGGCCCAGCATTGCTGGACGTAGGTTGGAGAAGTGAGTACGGGATCGAGGTTGCGACAAGCTCGGCCCGTGATGGCGGTGTGAAACAGGGGATCGATGTAGTCGGGGCCAACCTTAAAAGACTGGACGCGATCGCTGTGCTGCGCCAAAAAAGAGAGCAGTGCTAGGGTTACCGTGGTTTTCCCCGCACCGCTGCGTTCTGCGGCAATCATGAGTGCCATTGTTGATTTCCCAATCCCAGTTCGTCAGGCTAGGCCAGTTGCAAAATTTGGCCGACGACCCGCAGGCTTTCTTCGTAGAGGGCATCCTTGGCTCCGCGCTGGAGCTGTTGGCCGAGGAGGTTTTCTGTGGATTGGCTCATCAGGGGCGTGACCTGCTGAATGCGGCAAGATTGGGCCCCGCCGCCGGCTTCCATGCGCATACAGCCCGTGGTTTCCGAGCAGAGTACGGTACAGCAATCGGCGGCTAAGTTGGTGGAGGACAGACGCAGGCTCGTGAGGTTGCCCAGGCGATCGCGGCTTTCGACGGTGGGAATGCCCGCCAGTTCGGCCTCAATGGAGCGCTGGTCGGCATTGGTGAATTTAACGCGGCGGATGTCATAATCGCCCCCTTCTTGCTCGTAAGCTACGGGACGCCACTGCAAGCGGCTGGCCAGCCAACCTACATAAAGTAAGGCTTGGGCCACATTGCCCTGTTCGTAGTCAAGGGTGACCCGATCCACTTCTAAAATGGCATTTCGGCGCTCCGGCGGGTCAAAGGCTTCGGCGGTCAGTTCTTGCCAGGCGGCCAGGCGACCCCAGTTCAGGTCGGCAATGGGCATGTTTTGTCGATCAGCTCGCTAAGTTGGCGTAAATTCGTCTCTGGCTCCACAAAAATGCTGGAGTCAAAGATAATGACATCGCTGGTCGAGGCCAGGCGCTGGAATAAGCTGTGATCGGGTTCGGGAGTGGCTTTCCACCAGAGATACTGGGGCAGATCGCTGACGACTAGCGCGGAGATGACGCCAATATTTCTCTCCAGGGCGATCGCCGTCCCTTGCAGGGTGATGTACTCACAGCACACCAGGGTGTTTTGATTTTGTTTATGGATGGGACAATAGGCCGATACCTGAGCCGAGACGCCTTCATCTTCTCCCAGGGTCGGACAGAGGGTAATAATGCGACAGGGGTTGGAAGCGGCAATGGCATCGGCAATGTGAGCGCCGCCGATGTCGGGGAAATATTGCTCAACCAGGACAGTTTCAGCAGTTTTGAGCTGACCCCGTTCCTTGGCCTCGCCAAAGACCTGGTGCAGGCGATCGCGCAGTTGGCTGTCGGCTTTACCGGTAATTTCCAAACCATAGGCTTTTTGGGCGGCTTTAATGGCAGCAGCAGTGCGGGGCCCAGCAATGCCATCAATGGGCCCAGTGTAATAGCCCAGGGCAGCCAGGAGCGGTTGGGTGTCATCCGGCTCGCAGACCACAAAGCTAAAGGTCGTCGCTCTGGTGGCGGCGGGGCCTTCTTCGCCGGTATAGCTGCGCCAAATGGACTGGAGTTGGGATTCGACTTCCTCAATGGAAACGTCTTTGGGGGCCTGTAAGGAGACGAGGGGGGGGGAATTGGCGATGGTCATTTTCTCTATCCTTACTCGATGAAATTTGGGACATTAATGGCTAGCTTAAAAAAAGGTGAATCAGTCATCTAGCCCTTGATGAGAAGATCCCCTCACCAGCGCGAGATAACTGAATCCTAACTAACACAGTCAGCTTTACAGCCGACGCCAGCGCCGGCCATCGCGGTTGATGAGAAATTCCGCTTCCGTGGGTTCCCAAGTTCCGGCTTCGTATTGGGGAACCGTGGCCGGATCGGCCGGTGCATCCCAGGCGCTCAATACCGGCATCACCACCCGCCAGGCTTCTTCCACCTCGTCCGCACGGGTAAACAGGGTCTGATCGCCCAACATGCAGTCTAGCAACAATCGCTGGTAAGCATCCGCCGTGGCTACCCCAAAGGAAGAACCGTAGCTAAAATCCATGTCTACCGTACGCGATCGCAGTTCTGTCCCCGGCATTTTGGCTTCAAATCTCAGGGAAATCCCTTCATTGGGCTGGATTCGCAGGGCAAGAATGTTGGGATTGGTTTGCTGGGCGGCGGACTGGAAGATTAACAGGGGCACGTCCCGAAACTGAATGGTAATTTCGCTAACCTTTTTGGGCAGGCGCTTGCCAGTACGGAGGTAGAAGGGGACGCCTTTCCAGCGCCAGTTATCGATTAAGAATTTGAGGGCGACGTAGGTTGGGGTGGTGGAGGTGGGATTGACTCCCGACTCTTCGCGATAGCCCGGAACTCGCTTGCCCTTCATCCAACCCGCCGAATATTGACCCCGAATAGCGGCCCGCTCCAGGTTTTCTGCATCGGCAATGCGCATCGCTTGGAGGACTTTGACTTTTTCGTTGCGGATACTATCGGCGTTGAGGGCATTGGGGGGTTCCATCGCGGTAAGGCACAGCAGTTGCAGCAGGTGGTTTTGTACCATGTCTCGCAGTGCGCCAGAGGTGTCATAGTAACCCGCCCGTTCTTCCACGCCCACGGTTTCGGCAACGGTAATTTGCACGTGATCGACGAATTGGCGGTTCCACAGCGGCTCAAAAATGGCGTTGGCAAACCGGAACACCATCAGGTTCTGCACCGTTTCTTTGCCCAGGTAGTGGTCGATGCGATAAACTTGCTCTTCCCGACAGACCTGTTGCACGACGCGGTTGAGGACTTGGGCGGAGCTGAGGTCTTTGCCAAAGGGTTTTTCAATGACGACGCGGGTTTTGAGGGGCCCTTCGATCATGCCAGCCGCACCCAGGTTTTTCAGTCCCGGCACGAAGAAATTGGGAGAAACCGAGAGATAGAACACGCGATTGCCCCGTGTTCCCCGGCGTCCGTCCAATTCTGCTAAGAATGCCTTAAGTTCCTGATAGCTCTGTGGGTCGTCCATGTTACCAGAGAAGTAAAATAACCCCTGGGCAAAATCTGACCACACTTCTTCGGAGCCAAGGCCGCTGCCAAATTCTTCGACCCCTTGGCGCATCTGGTCGCGGAAATAGTCGTGGCTCCAATCCCGCCGGGCCACGCCAACCACGGTAATTTCCGGCGGCAGGCGGCGCTCCCGCTTGAGCTGGTAGATGGCAGGAACGAGCTTGCGCTGGGTCAGGTCGCCCGACGCGCCAAAAATAATCAAAATCAAAGGTTCTGGAGTTCTTTCCTGACGTAGTCCGACGCGCAGGGGGTTTTCTAGTAAGCTGACCATCGCAGGGATGCCTATCCTTAAAAATGCAAGAAAATAACAAAAAACTGTGGTTTTGAGGGAATAAGACGGAGGCACCGTTACCAGTGCCCCACCTGTATTGATAGCGTTAGACAGCGGCCAGCGTTTTGACCTTGCCGTCTAGGGAAGACATCAAAGATTCAAAGGGTTTCACGAACTTGTCGATGCCCTCGCTGAGCAACTCGGCCATCACCCGCTCCAAGTTGATGTCAATATCTGGATCTTTGAGGCTTTCTAGGAGCTGATAGGCTTCTGCAATGTTGCTCTCTAGGCGGTTGGCCGGATCGCAGTGATCGGCACAGGCTTCGATGGTTTGGGGCGGCAGGGTGTTGACCGTATCGGGCCCGACCAGCTCGTCGATGTACATGACATCGCTGTAGGCTGGGTTTTTGGTGCTGGTGCTGGCCCACAGCAGTCGCTGGACTTTGGCTCCCTTGACCGCCAGGGCCTGCCAGCGATCGCCAGAGAAGATCTCTTTGTATTGTTGGTAGGCAACCTTGGCATTGGCGATCGCGACTTTACCCTTGACGGCTTCGAGTTTGGCCGCCACATCCAGATTATCCATGCCCACCTTGAGCTTGGCGTCGATAGCATCGTCAATTTTGCTATCAATGCGGCTGAGGAAAAAGCTAGCCACGGAAGCAATCTGGCTGATATCCTCCCCGGCGGCGGCCCGCTTTTCTAGACCGCGAATGTAGGCCCAGGCCGTTTCGACGTAGCTATCAACGGAAAACAGCAAAGTGATATTAACGTTGATGCCTTCGCTGATGGCTTGCTCTACTGCGGGCAGTCCCTTGTCCGTGCCGGGAATTTTAATCATCACGTTTTGGCGCTCCAGGGTTTGGAAATAGCGCCGCGCTTCTTGGATGGTAACGTCCGTATCGTGGGCGATGGTGGGCGGGACTTCAATGCTCACATAGCCATCTAGTCCCTGAGTTTCGTCATAAACGGGTTTAAAGATGTCGCAAGCATTGCGAATATCTTCAAATACCAGAGATTCGTAAATTTCCTCAACCGAGTGACCGGCGCGAATGCCCGCTTCAATGTCGTTGTCATAGGTCTTATTGCCAACGATCGCCTTTTCGAAAATGCTGGGATTGGAAGTGATTCCGCAAACACCACGGTTGGAGATTAATTCCTTGAGTTCTCCGGACTGAATCAGATCCCGACTCAAGTTGTCCATCCAAATACTTTGACCAAACTGCTTTTCAATCTGAAAAATGGGGTTGTCTGCCGACATAATTGACTCCTAAAAATTGCGTCCAACTAGTCGCCGCTTTCCTGAGCGGTCTCTAAGCAACAAACGGTTCTCAAGTTACCAATCGCTTCTTACAATGGCGATCGCAAGCAGAAATCAGGAAAAATAAGGATGGCGATCGCCAGTTGCTTTCTAGCGTAGAAGGTTCTCTTCCAGAATTCCTCTTGCTTAACGTTCATTTCACAGTTGCAGTCAGTTTGAGGTCGCCGGAGCCACCACTTCTTCTCGCCGCAGGCGATCTTCAATAAAAGACTCAACGAGCTTTACTTCTTCCCGGCTGCCAATAATCAAGGGGGTACGGGCATGGAGGCGATCGGGAATGGCGTCCATGAGGTTTTGCGCCCCCGTACTAGCCCGCCGCCCGCCTGTTCCATAAGGAAGGCCAGGGGAGCCGTTTCGTAGAGCAACCGCAGCTTGCCCTCTGGTTTTTTCATGGTTCCAGGGTAGAGGAAAACGCCACCTTGCAGAAGAATTCGATGAAAATCGCCAACTAGCGCCCCACTATACCGGGCGGTATAGCCTTCATGGCGGTGGACGTAGCGAGTGTAATCCCGAATCGCCTCATCCCACTGCCAGAAATTCCCCTCATTGGTGCTGTAAACCGGCCCCCGTTCGGGAATGCGAATGTTTTCTTGGGAGAGGATAAACTCCCCCAAACTGGGATCGAGAATGAAAGAATGGACGCCCCGACCGATGGAGTAAACCAACACCGTCGCCGGGCCGTAGAGGACGTAACCCGCGGCAATTTGCTTGTGTCCGTCCTGGAGCAAGTCCTGTGCTTTGCCGTCCAAGTCTTCGCCTTCTTGCTGGCGGATGGAGAAAATGGAGCCGACGTTTAAATTGATGTCAACGTTGGAAGAACCGTCGATAGGATCGTAAAGCAGGGTATAGCGTCCAATGGGGCAGTTTTCCGGGATGTAGTAGGGGTCATCCATCTCTTCGGAAGCCAAGCGACACACCAGTCCACTTTGCTTAAAGACGGAAATAAACACATCGTTGGCGTAAACATCCATCTTTTTGACGGATTCGCCTTGAACGTTGACTTCCCCCGTAAATCCCAGGGCTCCTGCCACTAGCCCGGCCCGACTTAGGCGACGGGCAATGAGCTTGGCCGCGAGGGCAATGCGGTTCATGATGGCGCTGAGATCTTGGGCGTCCGGGGAAAAGCTTTGCAACTGCTGCAAGACGTGGCGAGATAGAGTAGTGCAGTCGCGATCGAGACTATGTTCGGGGACAATCGATGGTTCTTGACTAACCATAGGAGTTGGGTTCCTCTAGGGCGGGAGAAAACCTCTGCGGGCAATTCCACTCCAGATTCTGGCCCGCCGTTTCGATTTGCCTGCTTTCATCTAGAGAAGAATCCCGGCAGAGAGTTACAATTCTCAATCAGTGTCAAATATCGACTGGGAAAATGGGAGTCGTTTAACAAGTTTCGCGATTAATCTACGCCAAACTTAACTTTTGCCGCAATTCTTTACCTGTCTCCGTTGAGGATCATTCGATGACAATCGACTGCGGCCGCTGCCGTTGTCAGACACCGTGGGGGAGAGGGAAATGCCCTGTTGCCCTAGCCAATTTTTTAAGGGGTCGTCGGTGAGGGGAAGTCGCAGTAAGCCCGCAGCAAATCCCCCTAAAAAAGCTCCAGGATGGTGAAATAACTGTTTGAGGATTGGGGTTAGTTCCTCTAAAAACATTGGCGATCGCCTCCCGCTGTGGCTATATTCTTTGATGGTAGCGTGCTAGGACTGGGCTGGCTTGGCCCTAGATTTTTTTGGGGCTGCCGGGCGGGGTGCGGTGGGGCCAAAATACTTTTCGCTGCGATAGCGCAACCAAACGCGCAATACTTGGGGAATTTGTGTTTTTTGGTCTTTGGTTAGGGTGTTGTAGAGCGCAAGGGCGCGATCGCGTTCCCGGCGGCAGGGGACGTTGTTGTGGGCATCCCAGTAACTGCGGGCAACCCGGATGCGGCGACAAACTTCCTTAATTAAAGCGTCCCCGGATAAGGGGAGATCTGGTTCTTTCATGGCGCAAGGCAGGCGTTATCTTGATTGTATTGCATTAGCCGGTCACGGAATTACAGCCGACGCTCTCAGATTCATCCTTAAGCCCGCTCTATTCTACGACAATGCGCCATTCGTGTAGTTCGTACTCAACACAGCCATTGGCGATGAGAGGGTCTTGTTTGACGATGGACTGGGCTTCTTCCAGGGAGACCGCTTCAAATAGGAGCATACCACCGCCCAACTCAGCCCCAGTGGCCGGTGCGGGCCTTGTGTCCCCGGACAATTAAGCCCCTTACGAAATTTTTATGAGCTGCTACGTGGCAGTCAAAGGTCGTTTTATCGACGATGCCCCTTTCAATTTTGACAAACCAAGGCATGAAACCACTCTTTTCTAGATGAAATGGACGGGACGCTCAGGATGAACTGACAAAGAAAGCTATCACAGCCTAAAAAAATATTGTTTCTTTTCCGGCTTCTCCATTATTTTGCCGTATCTGAGGTCAAACAACGGTTTTTATGGCCCTACTACCCTCCCTGGAGGTGCAGGGATACGGGACGGACATTAAGCAGTACTCTTAACGGAGGCGATCGCGCCGGATAAAACTATTTAGGTTTCCGGGCAATTACTCCTTCCATCCTGGATTGGCGATCGCCCTTGCCACCTTGGGAGCAAATCCCGGCAGGAATTGTTTTAAGTATATTTATACTAAATAGAAAAGCCAGCTCGGTCGGGGCCCTCCCAGCTTAATTTGCGCTAGCCAACACTAACCCCGACCTTGACCTAAGCAGACTTGACCGCCGAGAGAATCTCCGTAATAAACTGCTCATGATCCACCACGGGCTTGGAAATATAGCCATCTGCCCCGCTCTGACGCAAAAAATTTTCGCGATCGCCCTGCATGGCGTGAGCTGTGACCAAAATCACTGGCAAGTCCGAGGTATGGGGGTCAGCCTTCAAGAGTTGGGTAATTTTAATCCCATCCACCGATTGACCTTGATAGACACTATTGGCTAAAGAAACATCCATTAAAATGACATCCACTTCTCTGGCTTGAGCAACCCGCATGACCTCTTCGACATCCTCAGTACTTCTAACCTCTAAAACCACCGCGTTTGGTGAGAATCTTGGAAAAAACGCGCAGGTTGATGGGATCGTCTTCCACAATCA
>JAAUTE010000158.1 GCA_012031815.1 Chloroflexaceae bacterium | reverse complement strand
AGTACGTTCCAGTAATGTGTTCATTCATTACTTGACCGCTGCCGACCGTTAACAAAAATCGATGGGGAAACATTTCCATGAGGGTTCCGGCTGCCTGGGCAATAATCGCTGGATGGTAGCGCTGGCCCGGCGCATTGACAATCCGAAATTCTAAACTGGGCGCAGCCTGCATGGCGGCTCCAACCACGACCAGGCAAAGCCACTCTCCCCCTGGCGATCGCTCCAGGGAGCAAAGTGATCTGAGGATAAAACCCGCGTAAATCCGGCCTGTTCTGCTTGTTTCACCAAATCTAGGAGCTTGCTGGGCTTAAATTGTTCGTGGGACGCGTGAAATCCGAGTTTAACCATTGTTCTCTCGCTTCAATTGCTGCTAAACAGTGCGGTGCGCCTGAAACCATCGATAACCATAGCCGGCCACGGCGATCGCAGCCTCTGTCACCGACTCGTAGGGGCGATCGCTAAACAGCTCGACAAAATGACTGAGTTTTGGAGATTTAAGCTGGGCGGTACAGTCAGCATCGCTGAGATTGTGAACGGCAACCATGGCGGTATCCTGCAAATAGCAGCAATGGGCAAAAACGCAGGGACTATCCGTTTCCAGGATTTCGGCGGTGCCGCTGCCAAATTCCCGGCATTGTTTGCGGATGCGAATCAGTCGTTCCATCCAGTTGACGAGCGACCCCGGATCGCGTTGTTGGGCGATCGCATTAACCTGCTGGTAGCCGTACTCGCCGCCATCAATGACCGGACGGCTCAATTGTTCGGGTGCAGCCCTGGAAAAGCCGCCATTTTTGCAGTTTTCCCACTGCATGGAGGTTCGCACGCTGGTACGGCCCGGCAGGGACAGATCATCGCCCATGCCAATTTCCTCGCCATAGCGCAACATGGGCGTTCCCGGCAAGCTAAACACCAAACTGTAAACCAATTCCAAACGGCGGCGATCGTTGTTGAGCATGGGCGGCAGGCGGCGGCGAATGCCTCGACCAAAAATTTGCATCGATTCCTCCGGGGCAAAGGCGGCGAATACTTCCTGTCGCTCCTCGTCACTGAGCATGGCCAGGCTTAACTCGTCGTGGTGGCGCACAAAATTGAGCCATTGTCCATTACTGGGAATTTTTGGGAGTTTATCCAATCCTTGCTCCAAGGTTTCTCCTGTTTCCCTTGCCAGGGCCAAAAACAAAGATTGATTGCCCAGAAAATCGAACAGCATCTCCATGCGATCGCCGTTGCCAAAATAGCGGGAAATTTCGGCGGGTTCGACGCTGGCTTCGGCGAGTAAAATGGCGTCGCTGTGGCGGGAGGTGACAAAATCGTGCATCTCTGAGAGGAACTGTTCCAAATCTTCGGCGTTAGCTCCCCTTATCCCCAAGGGATCGATGAGGTGGGGAGCGGCATCGACGCGAAATCCCGAAACTCCTAACTCCAGCCAAAAGCCCATGATTTTGCAAATCTCTGACCGTACCGTCTGGTTAGCAATGTTGAGGTCGGGCTGCTCCTCGTAGAAGCGATGGAGGTAGTATGCTTCCCCTTGTTCGTCGTAAGTCCAGAGGCTTTGCTCCTGACCCGGAAACATCAGTTCGTCGGGATTGTTGTGAGCCGGATCTTTTGACCAAACGTAAAAATCTCGGTAAGGCGAGTGGCGATCGCGGCGGGCGGATTGAAACCAGGGATGCTCAATGGAGGTGTGATTCACGACCAAATCCACGAGGATGCGAATGCCCCGTTCCTCCGCCTGAATCATAAATTCCACAAAATCCCCCAAACTGCCCAAACGGGAATCGACGTTGTAATAGTCCATAACATCGTAGCCGTTGTCCCGGTTCGGCGAGGGATAAAAGGGTAACAACCAGAGACAGGTAATGCCTAAACCCGCTAAATAATCTAACTTTCGGGTCAAGCCAGGAAAATCTCCTACCCCGTCGCCATTCCCATCCAGAAAGGTCTCCACGTCCAGGGAATAGATAATCGCATTTTTTATACCACAAACGACCCATTTCGGCTCCTGTTACGAACTGCTGGGGTAGGCGATGGTGGTCAGCAGAGCATTTTCAGCCTGCCGCGAATCCAGGCGGGTATGCTGCACGACGATAGGCACGTCCGATTCAATGACGCTGGCGTAATCTTTACCCAGGGGAATGGGTTCGGGGTCTTGCAATTCGTTAAACCGCAGATGGAGGGTGCGTCGGGCCGGAACTGTCACCCGATAGGGCCCCACTGGCTCGCGATCGCTATAAAAAATCGTGATTTCCACCTGAGCGTCGCGATCGCCCGTATTGAGCAAGCAGGCGGTTTCGTGGCTGGTAAATTCGGGGGCTTTGCCGGTGCTTTCCGGGGGAATATACCCTTCGGCGATGGCCCAGCGGGTCTGTCCAATTGCTTTCATCGCTTATTTCCTACAACCTGATTGCAGGTTAGCGAGTTTGCGGGAGAGCCATCCTCTGCCAAGAGGGGTTTATCCTGCTCGCTTATTTTCTGCGCCAAGCGCGATCGCCCGATGCTGGCAAAAACCTGGCCGCAGCCGTTAAAGGATTGCCTCCTGCCGGGGAATGGTTGGCCCATGCCTTGGAATAACTAATTTATTCCAGGGAATAACTGATTTATGTTTTGGAATAACTCGCTCCTGCCAAGGAATAACTCGCTCCTGCCAAGGAATAACTGACTCCTGCCTGGGAGTGTCAAGATGGTGTGTAGAGATCAAACCGAGGCAATCAAGGGCAATGGTTCAGGCAAGGGGACAGGGACTAAGTTTTACAGAATTTATTGAGCAGTACCCGCAAGATAACGGGCGCTATGAACTTATTAGGGGAGAAATCGTCGAAGTGCGTCCGAGAGTCCAACATGAAATTGTCAGCACCAATTGGCGGGATGATTATATTTTAAAGTTGGGCGATTATGAAGTTTTAGGCATTGGGGAATACTGGATTGTCGATTACCTGGCCCTCGGTGCTGTTCGCTATATTGGTTCTCCCAAACAACCCACCATCACCCTTTGCCACTTAATAGACGGCGAATATCAACTGACTCTCTATCAAGATGACCAAATTCTACAATCAAAAGTCTTTCCCGCATTAAAATTATCGGCCCGGCAAATTTTTAGCCGTCAGCCATAATAGAAGTAATTCCTGCTATAATTTCACTTCATTTACAATCCTAAATCCGATGGTTTATCAAGGTCAATTTGGGAAATTTACCATTACCGACGCCGATCGCCAAGGCGTCATCGTTTATCGGGCGGGCCTCGTCCTCGCCGCGCTCAGTTTTGCGATCGCCACTGCTTTATTGTTCTGGCAAGGGCCAGCGCCATGGGTTTTGCAGGTAATGACGCCGTTGTTCGGGGTGTTTGCTTTGGGCTTGGGCATCAGTTTGGCAACCATTCATATCTATATGGGGGCCCCTTCATCGCTTGCTGCAAATTTTTTGGGCGATCGGGGTGCTGTCTGCCATTATTCTGGCGGTGCAAAGTCCCGAACCCTGGCTTTATTGGTCTATCACCATCCCCTGACGCTTTTGGGCATTGGGTTTATTTTTGCGGCACTGACCGGAATTTATTTTAAAGAAGCCTTTTGTTTTAATCGTCTGGAGACAAAATTGCTGACGCCCTTGGTTCCGGGATTATTGTTGGGTCATTTGTTAGGACTCATTCCGGCAGGTTTAGAACGGGGGCTACTGGCTGTTTGGGCAGTTTTATTCGCGATGTTTGCCCTGAGAAAAGTTACCCAGGCGATTCCGCCGGACATTGGTGATAAATCCGTGTTCGACTACCTCAAAGGCAAAAGCGATCCCGCCTCGCTCCAGTAAATTATTCAAGTTAACTTGGCAATCATCTGAACTGCCCTGGAGAGTACCGAGAGAAATGCTCCCATTTGAATCAGTCCTTGGAGAGAAGAACTACAATTTACCCTGAATTTTTCTCGACTTTCGGCCGATGAAAGCTAATTTTAGCGGGCCTAAGCTGAGCTTAGATAAACCATGCTCAGAAAACCTCACAATAAAAAGCGAGATAAATTATGGATGCCAAAACTGGAGCAAACTACGATCGCGGAATCGCACCGGCTGAGGTAGCGGCCCGTCAAGAAAGAGAGGGTAAAGATTTTAAGAAAACTCCCCAATCAGAAGATGGCAACCACACAACCGATGGCTACACCACCGATCGCGAAGGAATGCTCAATAATTATGCGATCGAGCCTGAGATGTACGTTAACGAGCCAGGCGACCTAAAAGAACAAGAAGAAGCCGAAGTCGCTCAACGCCGACAGGAATTGCAGGAAATTAACCGGGAAGGCGGCAAGGGCCAGGGCATTGTTTAGTGAGCAATTTAGGCAATTCATAGATGGTTGACTTGGGAGACATGGCGGTAGGTGTCTCTTTTTTTGCTTAATCTTCGGAAAGCAGGATTAGGCGATCGCCTTCCACAAAGGTAATTGGTTGGGATTTGGGAGGATTGATGGCGACCCCAAAACCGCGATCGGCTCGGTAGCTGCGGGAAGATTGAAAATAGCCAAAGGCCACTTCTCCCCGTTGTTGGGCAGCGGCAATGACCGTGTAGAAGGTTATCGGCTCGCCCAGGGCCACGTAATTGCTGGCCGGTTTCAGGTGGATATCGGAACCTTTAGGATCGAGGATTTCTTCAAAGACGGGGGCAATTAGCTTGTTTTCGGAGATTTGAGCCAGGAGGTAACTGATCAAGCGCTCTGAAAGGATAAAGTCACTGATTTGGGCGGTGCGGGCTAAGCGTTGGTTGCGAGCATCCAGGATTTCGCTGGTGATGGAAAAGTGATGCCCCTGCTGTTTGGCAATGTGGCGTAGGTGCAAGAGAGTGGTCAGGGCAATGGCGTCGGCCTGTTCGCTATCCAGGCGATCGGAGTAGGAAAGGACAATCACCGTGCTGAGCGCCCCAAAATCTAAACTATCCAGGAGTTGGCGATCGGTAATGTCGCCGCTGCGATAATTGACGTTTAAATGGCTGAGGTGCTGGCGAGTTTGGATGATTTCGGCTTCAGCTTGCTTGAAATCGGCAACCACGGTTACCGAAGAACCGAGGGCCACGTAATGGTTAAGTTCTTCTAGCAGCATCGATCCCAGATAATTCCATCCCAAGATCAGGAATTTTTCCGGCTGAATGGGGGCTGGGGCCGAAACCTGAATCGCCTTAGCATCGATCGCCACTTGGTTGGGGGCAGCGAGAGCGAGGGTGTGGTGGTCGGCGGCGATGGCAATAATTTGATCGGCGGCGTTAATTTGGGTGTGCATGGGCGGATTGAGCTGGGGCTGGCCGCCTTGGGCATAGAGTCCGACAACAGCGCAATCTTCGTAGGCCAGCAGGGCATCGGCGAAGGTTTTTCCCTGGAGGCGCGGTTCTTCGTGAAAATAAAATTCATCCCCGGCAAAGGAAAACAGCTCGGCATATACCTGGGAGAGGCCGGGCTGGCGGCAAATTTGGGCGGCAATGCGGGCGATCGCTTCCGTGCTGCAAAAACAGGTAATTTCTCCCTGGCCGATGACGTTAGCAATGGTGAGATTTTTGCGATCGTAGACGGTGGTGACGATGTGGTAGGGTTCGGGGCGGCGATCGGGGTTGTTAACGATGGCGAGCAGGGTTTTGATGGCGCTGACATCGGGATTATCGTCTTCCGGGGGCAAAACCACAATGGAGCGAGCCGTATCCAGGCTGACCAGGGCCAGATCGCTCATGTCGCTAGGGATGCCGCTGCGGACGATGATGCGGGTTTTCTTCAAGGGGCCAATCTGGGAGCGCAAAGTATCTTCCATGGCCACTTTGTCCTCGTTACCCAATATCGCGATCGCCGCATCGCTGAGGTTTTCGTTGGCGATCGCCAGTTCTCGAATCAAAGGAAACACCTGAGACGACCAGCCTAAAATCACCGTGTGGCCCCGTTCGATGACCACCGAGCGCCCGCGCCGCAGTTCGTTGAGTTTTTCTTCGAGGCCTGTGACGATAAAACCAATTAAAATACTGACGCCAAATAAGTTAATGGCAATAATCAGCAGGGAACTCAGCCGCAACAGCCAAGGATTCCCCTCCGTGGGGTCCCAGCCCACCAGGGTTGACACCAGTGACGACCAGAGGAACTCTACCAAACCCCCAGCCGTGCGATCGGCTAAAAACCAGGTCAAGGTTGCGATCGCGCCGACCAAAACCATTGCCGTTGCCCCCAACCAGCCGATTAACCCGAATGCGCCCTGGGAAATGGCATTATCAAAGGCATATTGCAGTCGATTTTTGAGGGTGATTTTTCGCATTTACCCCAGGTTAAAAGTCGGAAATCAGGGATTAAATTGGGATGGGAGTTGATCCAGCGTCAGGCGGACGGCTCTAGCTTTATTTATTTTTCAATATTTCTGCAAAAATTGACTCAATCCGGGTTGGCGATCGCTAACCTCTCCTTACTAAAACATAGAAAGATGATCCAAGGGTTAATAGACGCAGTTAAGCAAGCGAATTCGGCCCCGCAGTTGGTCGGCGCGGTGAGAGACCTAGCGGCGGTCGAAGATCCCGCCGCCTTGCCGATGTTGGTGGAAGTGCTGGGCTACAACAATCCGGGGGCGGCGGTGGCGGCGGTGGCTGGACTAGTGGCCCTGGGCGATCGCGCGGTTCCGTTTTTGCTGGAGAATTTGGACGGCTACGACTACGGAGCCAGGGCTTGGGCGACTCGCGCTCTCGCAGAAATTGGCGACCCTCGGGCCTTGGATTTGCTCCTGGCGGCGGCTCAGGGAGACTTTGCCTTAAGCGTGCGTCGAGCGGCGGCGAAGGGATTGGGCTATCTCCACTGGTCAAAATTAGGGTCTGCGGCGGTCTATCCGGCTCAGCAACGGGTTTTTGCGGCGTTGGTTGCCGTCACCCAAGACCCGGAATGGGTGGTGCGCTATGCAGCGATCGCTGGCTTGCAAGCCTTAGCAACGGCCATTACCGCAACAGCATCCCTAAAATCTCAGATTCTAGGGGAGTTGGCGGCGATCGCCACCCGCGAGGAAGAAAGGGCCCTGCGCGCCCGTGCCCAGTGGGCCTGCGAGCAATTAAACCTGACAGCTTGAGCCACCCCAGGAAGATGGGCCCAGACAGTGGGGGAAACCTTGGTTCAAGGCATCAATTTTACGAGAGCCGTCTCATAAAGCAAAATTCATCATGACAGCAACATTAATCCCGACTCCCTTGCCCATTAAATTGCAGTTGGAAGGAATCAATTGGAAAACCTATCAAAGTTTAATTCAAGACTTAGAAGGTGAACCGGGCAAGCGCTTGACCTACGCTCGTGGAATTCTAGAAATCATGGTTCCTCTACCTCCCCATGAAAGATACAAAGAACTGATTGGGCGATTGATTGATGTGACTACCGAGGAAACAGCGACGGAAATATGCAGCTTAGGATCTTGTACCTGGAGTCGCGAAGACCTGCAAATAGGAGTAGAACCCGACAAATGTTACTACATCCAAAATGAATTAGCGGTGAGGGGTAAAGACAAAATTGATTTGACGGTCGATCCGCCCCCGGATTTGATTATTGAAATTGATATTATCAGCAGTTCACTCAAACGACTCACCCTTTACGCGGCCCTGGGAGTTCCAGAAGTCTGGCGCTATGATGGCCAAACTTTAACGATTTATCAACTGACGGATGGTCGCTATCAACCGCAAGCGGCTTCCGCTGTTTTACCCTTACTTGGCAGCAACGATATTTTAAACTTTCTGCAACTTAGCCAAACGATGGGTCAAACAACTCTGATCCGGCAGTTCCGTCAATGGGTTCAGCAACAACTTCCCAATTCCTAACGCGATCGCCGTTTGTCCGACTTTTACTAACCCACCTGACGGCGCAGAAAATTGGCGATCGCCGGGGTAATTTCCGCCGACCAATGTTCTTGGGGATAGTGTTTGGCTTCTGGCAATGGGGTCAGCTCGATGTTGGGTTTTTGGCTAGCCAGGGTTTCGGCGGCGCTGGACTCCAACCAGGAATCGGCCATGCCCCAAATCAATAACGTCGGTTTACGCCACTCCCTTAATCCCCCTTCGATTTTGGCGATCGCCTCGGAGAGGTTGAGATTAGCCGTGGCGGTTTTGAGGGCGCGACCCGCAGCGGAATTTTTTTAAGAAGGGCTGGCGGTAAATCTGCAAATGGGTTTCGGCAATGACAAAACCACTGCCCGCTTCCAGGAGGCGCTCGACCTGCAAGGGGTCTTGGGTAATCATATCGCCTAGCAACGGCAAGCCAAGCTGACGAATTTGCCAGGGCACTTGTACCCCGCCACCGAGAGGGGCATTGAGGACGATTAATCGCTCGATCTGCTCAGCCTGGTGGAGGGCATACTGTAAACCTGCGGTTGCTAAAAATCCTTGCACCACCAGGGAAAACCTTTCCCACTCCAGCGTCGCTAACAGCTTTGCCAAAGCTTCTTCATAGGCCGTTGGCGTATAGGCAAACTCTCGGCGATCGGGTTTACTGGAGCGACCAAAGCCCAGCCAATCGGGGGCCAGACAGTGAAATCCCTCCCTAGCCAGCCCTGCCATCACCTCTCGCCAACTGTAGCTCTGGGCCGGCAGTCCGTGGAGCAGCAGCACGGGGGGCTTGCCCCGATCGCTTTCCGGCGTTGCTTCTCGATAAAACCACTCCAGTTGACCGACGGCGATCGTTTTTTCCTCAATGGACACCAGATTGTTCCTCAAACCTCATGGGAGCGAGCATAGCCTCCGTCGGGGGTTCCGTCAAGGCGGTGGTGGCAGAAAACCTGCCTGCCGCAATTCCTAAATTACTGCTAAAGAATACAGTCAGAGCCTCAAGTTTCGTCTACAAGATCAGTAAACCGCCGTTTTTTTCCCAATGCGCAAAAAAGGAGAGAAGGGTGAACGCAGCCGAACAAGCAAGGGGTTTCGAGGTTACCAGCAAGATTGCCGCCATTGTGAATCTGTTTAAGCGGCAATTCCCGGACGCAAAAGCGGATTTAAAGCCTTGGCGCAACGATCCGGACACCCAGGATCTGGTCGATCCCGATTCCATTGATATCGGATTCCATTTTCCGGGCTGGAGTCGGCGCTTTCAGAGTCGCAGCATCCTCGTGCAAATCCGTTTCCATGAAGACCCCCTGGAGTCTCGCCGCCTAATTGGCATTGAAACCGCGGGTTTTAACCATCAGGGATTGGCTTGGCGACTCTCTACCGTGGAAAACTGGCAGTTTGTCGGGCAGAGTTTACCCGCGGAAGATGTGGGGGAGAAACTCAAGTGTTTTTGTCGCCAGGTGTTTGAGTTGTTTACTCAGCAACGCTAGGGGTTTGTGCGCGGCACCCGACGGGATAGGGGGAATGGTGAGGTTTGAGGCGATCGCCAAACCACTGATAGCGCGATCGCGAATCTGGGTGTGAGGTG
>JAAUTE010000157.1 GCA_012031815.1 Chloroflexaceae bacterium | reverse complement strand
GCGACTGCTGCTCAGAAGCGAGATACGCCTTCCCACCGATTCCCTTCAAACAATAAAAAAGCGGCCAGGGGCCGCAGCAACAGTCAGTCAACCCTTGAGCCGTTACTAACCCGCAGTCACCAACACCTTTTCGCTTAGGGTCGGCGTCATCTGCTCCCGCAACCGCGAGGCGATCGCATCGGCATTTTTCTTAGCATCACCGAACAGCATCAGGGTGTTGTCCTTGAAGAATAGAGGATTGCCCACCCCGGAATAGCCACTGCCTAAACTGCGCTTAAGGACGACGACAGTGGCGGCTTTCCAGACTTCCAACACCGGCATCCCGGCAATGGGACTGGTGGCATCTTCTTGAGCGCTGGGATTAACCGTATCATTGGCGCCGATGACCAGCACCACGTCGGTTTTCGGCAAATCTTCATTGATCTCATCCATTTCCAGAACGATATACGTAGGGAATTTTGGACTCCGCCAACAACACGTTCATGTGACCCGGCATCCGTCCCGCAACCGGGTGAATGGCAAACCGCACCTGCACGCCCCGATTTGTGAGCATTCTGGTGATATCAGCCACCGGATGCTGAGCTTGAGCCACTGCCATCCCATAACCCGGCACGATAATCACACTGCGAGCATCCCGCAACAAATCCACCGTTTCTTCCACCGTGGTCGGCGTCGCTTCTCCCTGGATCTGCTGGGTCGGGCCTGCGCCTACCCCGTCGCCAAACCCACCAAAAATCACGTTAACAAAGGAGCGATTCATGGCTTTACACATAACGTAGCTGAGAATCATGCCGCTACTGCCCACCAGGGTTCCGGTGACGATCAGCAAATCGTTAGAGAGCATGAATCCCGTCGCCGTACTGGCCCAGCCAGAATAGCAGTTAAGGATGGAAATCACCACAGGCATATCCGCCCCGCCGATCGCCAACACCAGATGCACCCCCAGCACCGCCACGATCGCCGTCATAATTCCCAGCGGCAGCAAGCCCTGGGGATAAACCGCCGTCATGAACTGCACGCCCAAAACCACCGTGGCGATCGCCATTCCTAAATTGACCCAGTTGCGGCCTGGCAAAAAGATCGGCTTACTGCTAACCAACCCTTCCAACTTGGCAAAGGCAATCACCGAACCCGTAAAGGTGATGATGCCGATGAAGGCTCCTAGGTAAATTTCCAGTTGATGGATGAATAATTCCAGGGGCGGCAGGGTCAGATCGAGCTGCAAATACTCGCCAAAAGCAATTAAAACCGCCGCTAATCCCACAAAACTGTTAAACAAACCCACCATTTGGGGCAAGGAGGTCAGGGGAACCTTGGCTGCGGCGATCGCCCCAAGAATGATTCCGATTGACACCACGACGAGCAGGACGCCATAGCCCGTCACGTCGGGACGCAGCGCCGTCGCCCCAAAAGCCGCCACCATGCCCAGGATGCCCAAAACATTGCCCCGCGTTGCGGTTTCTTGCTTAGAGAGTCCGCCGATGCTAAAGATAAACAGGGCGGTGGCTGCCACATAGGTGACAAAAAGTAAATTTTCTGACATGATTCCCACTTTTCACAATGAATGGTCTCAGTTAAAACTGGGAGCCTGTTTGGTTCCTATTTGCGGAACATCTGCAACATGCGCTGGGTAATCCAGAAACCCCCGGCCACATTAATCGTGCCAAACAGCACCGCGATCGCCCCCAGGATCGTGGTTGGCGAAGAAATCGGGCCGGAAATCTGGAGCATTCCACCCAGGATAATGATGCCGCTAATGGCATTGGTCACGCTCATCAGCGGGGTATGGAGGGCCGGAGCCACATTCCAGATGGCCTGCCAGCCCACAAAACAAGCCAGCACGAATACCCCCAAATGAGACAGAAAGGACGCAGGGGCATAATTACCAATGGCAATCAGCGCCGCCCCCGCCAAGGCAATCAACAACCAGTCTCGCCGAGCCGCTGCCTGGGGATTCTCTGGTTTTTGAGTGGCGATCGCAACCGTTGGGGTCGGGGTGGCGGCAACGGCAAGCTGAGCGGGCTTGGGTGCGGGCCAGGTCACCTGACCGGCGTGGCTGACCAGAGCGCCTCGAATTACCTCATCTTCCAGGTCAATTTTGTAATTTTCCGCACCGCCTAACTCCTTGAGCAAGTGGTAGAGATTATTCCCGTAGAGCTGGCTGGACTGATTGGCCATGCGGCTGGGCAGATCGCACAACCCAACAATGGTCACGCCCTTGTACTGGTAAATTTCCCCCGGTTTGGTGACCTCACAGTTACCGCCCTGTTCCGCTGCCAGATCGACCACCACCGATCCCGCCTTCATGCTGACAACCATCTCTTCAGTAACAAGCAGCGGCGCTTTTTTGCCGGGAATTAGGGCTGTAGTGATGATGATGTCTACTTCTTGAGCCTGCTGGGCAAACAAGGCCATTTCTGCGGCAATAAAGGCCGGACTCATGGTTTTGGCATAGCCACCCTGGCCGGAGCCGTCTTCCTCAAAACTCAGCTCCAAAAATTCCGCGCCCAAACTTTGCACCTGTTCCTTGACCACCGGGCGCGTATCGAAGGCCCGCACGATCGCCCCTAAACTTTTCGCCGCACCAACGGCCGCCAGTCCGGCAACCCCGGCACCAATCACCAGGACTTTCGCCGGGGGCACTTTACCTGCGGCTGTCACCTGACCCGTAAAAAAGCGGCCAAACTGGTGGGCCGCCTCGACTACCGCTCGATAACCGGCAATATTGGACATGGCGCTGAGGGCATCCAGTTTTTGGGCCCGGCTAATCCGAGGAATGCTGTCCATCGCCAGGGCCGTAGCTTGACGGGCGGCTAGCTTTCCAGGAGTTCCGGGTTTTGCCCAGGCCAGATAAAGCTAATCAGGGTTGCTCCCGGAATCAATAAATCGGCCTCGTGGCAATTGAGGGACGGATGCCATTGGGGCGGGCGCACCTTGATCGCAATCTCGGCAGTTCCCCAGAGGGTTGCTGCATCGGGAAGGATCTGACAGCCTGCTTCAGCATAGGCTGCGTCTGAAAAACCTGCGGACTCGCCCGCTCCCGTTTCTACAAAAATCTCAAACCCCAATTTTTGCAGCTTCTTGGCGGTATCAGGTGTAGCAGCCACTCGACATTCACCTGGATAAATCTCTTTGGGAATACCCACTTTTTTCGCTGGTTTCGCTGTGGCAGCAGCAGATACATCTGCTGTTACCGGCTGGATAACGGCTGCGGTCATAAATTCTCCTTCAATGGATTCTCGAATTTCTGCAACTTGGGGTGCTTAATTGTGAGAGTTTAATCTGCGTTTCAGTCGCCAGACAGTTGCTCTGCTGGCCAAACGCTATTCTGCGATCGCCGAATAAGGAAAGTTGGTGCAGGCACCCGGAAGATAGGGGAGGGAAGAATCAAATCTTGTGGGTTGGGAGCTTGATTTATCAGCTTTATCCTAAGTGGGATTGCCGAGATGAGGAGCAGATTTTTAACTTGTCTTATGAATCAGTCAAAAAAAGTTAATTTTCTATTCATCTAGAGCGATTGCCAGGGAGCAATAAAGCAAATTAAGCTACAAAACTCCATCGTAATCCTTGTTTAATTGCCACCAAAATTTGTTTCACCATCGCAGTCTCAGTTGGCGATCGCGGTTTCAATGGTGCAACTGATAGGCTCATTTCACCAAATAGGGGAAAGTCGTCGTCAAATCCCCTTCTAGGATGGACGGACTTTCCTCGGATCCGTGGCTTTCTTTAGCAAGGCTTCATCGCTTCCGCCGACCGTCCTAGGGACTGTCACGCCGAATTCCTCAGACAAGGCATCGGTGTCTATACTAAGGGAGAAATTTGCTAGGCTCTACGAAGCGCCCCCCGTGACCATTGACGGTTCTGATACGTTACTGAAGTTAGTAAACCCATGCTTTTTAAACATCCCATTGCCAAACGACTGCTCTGCGCGGTTTTTGTCTCAAGCTGTTTAGCTGGAGGTGTCCAAATCGCCTCATCCCAGGAAAACCCTGGATTTACGATTTTCAGCGGCGTCGAACAGGACAATATTCTCGGTTACAGATTAGACTTCGGCGGCAGCCCCAACGGCTGGGATCGCTATAAGATGCGGATTCCCTCCAAAAAAATGGTTTCTGGCGCTTCCAAATTTATCATTAAGTATCCTGATTATTTCTACGAAGATGGCGGTAGATTTGACATTAAGCGTGTCGAAGTCCGCTTAAAAGATGAATCCCTGCCCATACGCGATGTATTCTGGGACGAAGAAGCTCATATCATCGAAATCGATCTCGAAAAACCAATCCTCGAAGCCCAGCGGGTCGAAATTGTCCTTCACAACGTTAAAAACCCCAAGTTTGGCGGCACCTACTACTTCCACTGCGATGTTTTAGCCGCTAACGACCTGCCAATTCGTCTTTATGTTGGCACTTGGATTGTCAGCATCGGTCGCTCCAACTAAGTTGTCCTTGAGATTAAATAGTCCACTATGCTATGGTGGATCTCTGTGACTTTTTCAGGTCTACTTAGTTCAGGATAAGGAGGAAAAAGCTTGTGAGTCAGCGTACCTTGGGCGGAACCAATCGCAAGCGGAAAAGGACATCGGGGTTTCGGGCCCGCATGCGCACCAAGAATGGCCGTAAAGTTCTCAGCGCTCGTCGCAAACGGGGACGCCATCGTCTGGCCGTTTAATCCAAACGGTGGACAAAGGGTTGCTCTCAGCGGCGCGGCGCGCTAGAGCCAGTAAGGGGAAAAACCGCTGTGGCACTGCCTCAAGCTCATCGCCTCAGAGATTGGCGCGCTTTTCAAGCTGTCCACCAGCAAGGGAGCCGCGATCGCAGCCTGCATTTGTTATTGCGGGCCCTGGCAATTGCTGATAAAACCCAGCCGGTGCGAGTTGGAGTCAGCGTCAGCCGTAAGGTCAGCAAAAAAGCGGTGGTTCGCAACCGACTCAAGCGCCAAATACTGGCCGGGCTTCAGGCCCTATTGCCCCGCCTAGCCAGAGGCTGGCAGTTGGTGATCGTCGTGCGACCCGCGGCTAGTGAGTGCGAATACAAAGATTTTTTGCGAGAATTAGAGCAGTTGTTAAGTCAAGCTGGATTGTTTAATGGGGATTAAAGAAGAGGTTTTTTTCGAGGGCGGCCCTCATATTGGCGATTTAATTGTCAATATTTTGCTCGCTTTTACCGTTATCTGCCTGCCGCTTACTGTCGGTGCCATCGTCCGGGCAATTTGGTTGCGCTATCGCATTACTAACCGCCGCATTTCTATTACAGGGGGCTGGCAGGGCAGAGACCGCACGGATGTAATTTATTCAGAAATCATCAAAGTTGCTGCCGTTCCTAGGGGGATTGGGCTGTGGGGAGACGTGGTTCTGACGCTCCGAGATAAAAGTCGCTTAGAAATGCGTGCCCTACCTCGATTCCGCGAAACCTGCGATTACATTATCCAGCGGGCCGCTGAGAAAACGGGCAAATCCCCAGAGGCAATCAAAGCTAGATAAACTCTCACAGAGCCAAAAACTGATTAGTATTTGGTATCAACGCCAGAGAAACTGCCCAAGCGAAAGCGGGCCACTGGCGTTGTCCTGACAGGTTATCAACTCCTTTTTACAATAGACTTGATTTGGAGAACCTTAATCAAGCGCGTCGAAGCTGGACATCACAGGAATGGATTTCGGGATCGGGTTTATTTCAACGAACATCATGCTGCCAATCCTGGACTTTTTCTACAGGATTGTGCCCAGTTATGGATTTGGTATTATTGCTCTGACGTTGGTGATTCGCCTCGCGCTATTTCCCCTCAGCGCCAACCAAATCCGCAATATGCGGAAAATGCAGATTACCCAACCGCTGATGAAGCAGCGGCAGGAAGAAATTCAAAAACGCTATAAAAACGATCCGGCTAAACAGCAGGAGGAGATGGCCAAACTGATGCAAGAGTTTGGTAATCCCCTGGCAGGCTGCTTGCCGCTGCTGTTGCAGATGCCAATCCTGTTTGCCCTGTTTGCGACTCTAAGAGGCTCGCCCTTTGCCGATGTCAACTACACGGTTGATGTGCAAATCCTGCCCCAGGAGCAGATTGAGCGGGTTGAACCCCATCCCTACGCGACAAAGCTCCAAAATATCTATATTGATGATGGCGTTCACTACCGGGTCGAGGCGGTTCTGCCCGCTGGTAACAAGCTGGCTGTGGGCGAGACGATACAGCCCCAGTTTCAAACCGATAGCGGCAAGCAGCTCGCCGAAGTTTTAGCCGCCGCTCCCGACGCTCACATTGACTTTCACTGGAAAGTTCTCAAAGGTGAAGATCGGCTACAAGTCAAGGAAGATGGAAGCATTGTTGCCCTTCAGCCAGGAGATGCCACTTTACAGGGGTCAATCCCCGGTATTGCTGCCAATACCGGTTTTTTGTTTATTGAAGCCCTGGGACGGGTGGGGGCAGTGGCAGAGGATGGCACGATTCACTGGGATATTTTGGGAATGGTACTGTTTTTTGGCTTGAGTACCTACCTAAACCAGGAAATCTCCGGGCGATCACGTCAAGCCATTGACGGGGCCGGTGCCCAGCAGCAGGCGGTCAATAAAATTACCCCGGTTTTAATCAGTTCGATGTTTTTGTTTTTCCCCTTGCCGGCCGGGGTTTTGATGTACATCGTTATGGCCAATGTTTTTCAAACTCTCCAGACTCTCATTCTTACCCAAGAACCGCTGCCAGAAGATCTGCAAAAGCTGGTAGAGCAGCAGGAGAAAACGGACAAGGGACGGGAGAGCATACCCTTTGAAAAGCGGGCCAAAAAAGAAAGAAAAAACCATCAGGATAGTCGATTATGGTAGACGAGCATCTGGCCCAAGGTCAGCAATGGTTGGAGGAACTGCTACGATTGCTGGGAGTTTCGTCTTCTGTCCTAGCTCAGGAAGAAGAACTAGATAGGGAGTCGGAGGCTTACTGGCTCACCATCGATCACGCCCATTTATCGGAGGAACAGATTCAGGTCTTAATTGGGGAACAGGGCGAAACCATTGATGCGATTCAATACCTGGCTAACACCATTTTGAACCTGGGCCTGGGGCCAGACCAGCAGCGACCGGTGACAATTGAGTTAGATCGCTACCGAGCCCACCGCCAAGCAGAACTTCACAACCTCGCCGAGCAAGTGGCCGAGCAGGTTCGCGAAACGGGTCAGGAGGTCGAGATGCGATCGCTGTCTTCGGCAGAACGCCGTCAAGTTCACACCTTTTTAAAGACGGCGGCGGATTTAGAAACCGAAAGTCGCGGTCAGGAGCCAGACCGCCGTTTAGTGGTAAGACAGCGCTTTAATCCTTAATGGGGAGGCTTGAGACCCCAAGGAGCCTACAATGGAAGCGATTTATATTCCCCGGCTGCTGAAAGCAGCCAACCAAACTCAAACCCTCACCGTTGAGGAGTTTCTTCCTAATTTTGCGACCTTGACCCCAATTCGCGGCGACCTTAAAGTGACCCACGGGGGCAGCTTTTTAGAGGTCAGCACCCAAGTTGAAACCATCGTCAACCTCACCTGCGATCGCTGCCTTCAGCGCTACAACCACCGCCTGCGATCGCGGTGAATGAGTTAATCTGGCTAGATAAAGATAAAGAACTGTTCCAGGAATTTCCCGAACGGGACAGCTCCCGTGAAGATCTCAGCGAGTCCCTGCCCGCCGACGGCTACTTTCCCCCAGGAGAGTGGCTTTACGAGCAACTGAATCTGGCCCTACCGCTGCGGCAAATTTGTCGCGAAGATTGCCAGCAACCCGTTGCCCTTGAGCGCGAGCCGCTTCAGGATAGCCGCTGGACAGCCCTATGGGCCCTCAAAGACAAGCTACCTCAATAAACCCTATTCCTTCGCTAAATTGCCGATTGGCCAGAAAGATGAGCTTTCAGGAAGAATTTTCTCTACTGCTGCGGGCCTGCTACCCTCTGATCTATGTTCCGACCTTGGAAGAAGAACGGATCGAGACCGCCATCGCTGCCTGTGCCCAACAGGCCAATCGGGCCCTATACCTGTGGGATTTTGTAGAAGGCTATCAGGACAACCCCAATCACGGAGGCTTTGGGCGGCGCAATCCCTTGCAGGCCCTGGAGTTGGTCGAAAAATTGCCAGAGAAAGCAGCTTGTATCTTTATTCTGCGTGATTATCATCGGTTTCTAGAGGACATTTCCATCTCCCGCAAGCTCCGCAATCTTTCTCGCCAACTGAAATCTCAACCCAAAAATATTGTGATCGTTGCCCCGGAGGTGACCATTCCGGCTGAGCTGGCCGAGGTGTTGACGGTGTTGGATTTTCCCTTGCCCAGCGGGACGGAAATTCGCCAGGAAATTCAGCGTTTACTGGCGGCGACGGGTCAATCTCCCAATGATGCCTTTTTGGATGAGTTGGTGCGTTCGGCCCAAGGGCTATCCCTGGAGCGGATTCGCCGGGTTCTGGCCCGTTGCGTCGCCGATCGCGGCCAGATTGAACCAGAAGCGGTGGAGGCCATCCTGGAAGAAAAGCGTCAGTCCATCCGTCAGACCCAAATTTTGGATTTTTATCCGACTCAGGAGCAAATTTCCGACATTGGCGGCTTGGATAACCTCAAGGACTGGCTGTTGCGGCGGGGGGGAGCCTTTAGCGATCGCGCCCGTGCCTACGGCTTGCCCCATCCCCGCGGGCTGCTGTTGGTGGGGATTCAGGGAACGGGAAAATCCCTAACCGCGAAAGCGATCGCCCATCACTGGCACTTACCGCTGCTGCGTTTGGATGTGGGCCGCTTGTTTGGGGGACTGGTAGGAGAGTCCGAGTCCCGGACACGGCAGACCATTGGTTTAGCAGAGGCCCTTGCGCCCTGCGTGCTGTGGATTGACGAAATTGATAAAGCCTTTGCGGGAGCGGAAAGTCGCGGGGATGGGGGAACGACCAGTCGGGTGTTTGGCACGTTTATTACCTGGCTTGCCGAGAAACAGTCTCCCACCTTTGTCGTAGCAACGGCCAATAATATTCAGTCCCTGCCCCCGGAACTGCTGCGTAAGGGGCGCTTTGACGAGATCTTTTTTGTGGGATTGCCGTCCCAGGAGGAACGGGAAGCCATTTTTCTCGTCCATTTGTCTCGACTGCGGCCCCACAATCTCAATCACTACAATATCCAGCGCTTGGCCTACGAAACTCCGGATTTTTCCGGTGCCGAAATTGAGCAGACCATTATTGAAGCGATGCACCTGGGATTCAGCCAAAATCGCGATTTTACCAGCGAGGATATTCTGGAAGCCGCCAGTCAAATTGTCCCGCTCGCGCGGACAGCCTCGGAGCAGATTCAATTTCTGCAAAACTGGGCCGCGTCGGGAAAAGCTCGCCTGGCCTCCAAGCAAGGCGGCCTTACCAGTCGCATTCAGCCCCAGTTTCCCTAGGTTCCAAGGCGCGATCGCCAGCCCTACGAGACA
>JAAUTE010000156.1 GCA_012031815.1 Chloroflexaceae bacterium | reverse complement strand
CGCCATTCGCACCATGATCGTCCGCCTACGGAGCGATCGCCATTGGGTGGCGGTTCAGGCCGGGGCGGGGCTGGTGGCCGATTCCGACCCGGAACTGGAATACGAAGAAACCCTCAACAAAGCCAGGGGCCTCCTAGAAGCCATTGGCTGTTTGCACTAGCTTTAAAGCTTAAGGTTCGCCAGTTTCTTGCCGGATTTTGAAGCGTAGGGAAGGCGGCGTCACCATTGCTAAGTGCGGCCCAATCACTGAGAGGAGTGGCCCAATCACCGAGAGGAGTGACCCAATCACTGATAGGAGTGACCCAATCACTGAGAGGAGTGACCCAATCACTGATAGGAGTGACCCAATCACTGAGAGGAGTAGCCCAATCACTGATAGGAGTAGCCCAATCACTGATAGGAGTGGCCGGGTTATTCCTCGTCATTGCCGTCGAGGGGCGCAAAAATGTTTTCCGGCAGGGACTCCACCCAGTACAGGGGCAGGAGGGTTTGGCTCAAATAACGGGCGTATTCCGGGGTGAGATAAATTTCATAGCGGGGATTATCCGCAACATAGGTCGTAAAAAAAACCAGGCTCAAGGCTTTGAGATAGGTTTGGGCAATGGTGGGGTCGGGGCCGATGGTGGCTTCCGGCAGGGAAATCCCCCCTTCTGCTTCTCCCAAAAAAGAAAAATGGGTTCCCGATTCGAGGAGCAGCAAATATTTTTGGGGGACTTCCAGCCAGGTAAAGGGCCGGATTTGTTCAGTGAGAGCCGGGGTGACCGTATCGGCGCTGCCGGAGGCAATGACCGTGGGGACAGCAACTTGACCCAGGGATTGGGGACCGAAAATAAAGCTGGTGAGGGGATTAATGGCAATGACCGCACCCACGCGCGGATCGGATAACTGATAGTTTCCCCTCGGTAACTCCAGGGCGTCACATTGCAGCAACAGGGAAAAATTTAAAAAGTCCGACAAGTCTGCACAGCGCTGAGCCAGACGCTCGAAATTAATCTCCGCCCCTGCCAGGGCCAGCACCGTATAGCCGCCAAAGGATTGACCCAAAACCCCCACGTCTTGCATCCGCAGTTGCTGTCCGTAGGATTGTGCCAGAAAATCCAGCAAGTACCGGATATCCAGAGGGCGGTCGATCAGCTCCCTAGGCGGCGAGATCTCCTGGGCCAGCCCGGCGAACAATTGTTGAATCTGCTGGGCGTTGCTGCCGGGATGTTCGGGGACGGCCACGGCAAACCCATAGGAGGCCAGGTGGCGAGCCAGATAGGCAAAGGTGCTGCGCTCCGACCCTAAACCGTGGGAGATAACAATCACCGGCGCAGGCTGCTCCACCGTCGCCGTGGCCGGTAAATATAAATCCGCTGGAAATTGGCGATCGCGCCGGGGTCGATTGAGGAGCAAGCGCACCAGGGAAAAAGCCCCTGGCCCGGGCTGGGTCAGATCCGGCTGTTCTCCAAAACGATGATTAGCGTCAGAATTGTTCTCTAAGTCCCGGGCAAATTCTCCCTGCACGGCCGCGATCGCCGCTTCGGTTTCTTGGATAACGTTGGTGACATCCTGGACAATTTCTAAGCCAGCGGAAGAATTAAGGCGAATGCTGTCGATGGGAAAGTTTTGGAGAACATTCAGGGCTGTGAGTCCCTCTGGTTCGGCAGCGGCCAGGATCAGCGACGCTCGCAGGGCATAAAACCCCGACAGCCTGGCTTCGGTTTGGATAACCTGGCCGACTCGCTCCAGAATCGTTTCCCCCTGGGAAGAATAGAGAAACTGGGCCACCGCCACGGGGGAGAGATCGGCAGAGGCAACCAGGGCCTGGCGCAATTGGTCGAGCTGTTGCGGGCCCAGAAAGCGCGTATAGTTAGCCAAAGTCGGCGTAATGGTTCCGGTGCGGGCATAGAGTTCCAGATCGGCAATGGGAATGGAAAACTCCAGAGGGCCGTAACTGACAATAATTCTGTCGGCGCTGAGGACTTTTGTCATGATTCCGCTGGTGATTCCCAGGCCAGCTCCCAGCAGCAACAATGGGAGGATTTTTTTCCAGCCAAACTTACAGGGCCGGTTTTGCAGGGGAGAGAGAAGTAATCTATTGGGCATTTAGGGCAAGGTAGCGCCTATAATAGGGACTTCTTCACCACGCTAACAGCGATCGCCACCTCAAGGGCAGGCCAAGCAGTCATCAATTGGGGGAAAGGGGGATGAAAAAGCTAACAGGTCGAGATTTTCTGAGAATCACTGATTTTAGCCCTACCGAAATTAGGGAAGTGTTGGAGCTGGCCGCCGAACTGAAGGAGGGACGCAAAACCCTCCGCACCCAGCAAGTCCTGGGTTTATTGTTCTATAAAGCCTCAACCCGTACCCGCGTGTCCTTTAGCGTGGCTATGTATCAATTGGGGGGGCAAGTCATCGATCTCAATCCCCAGGTGACCCAGGTGGGACGGGGGGAGCCGATCGCCGATACGGCGCGGGTGCTTGACCGCTATCTGGATATTTTGGCGGTGCGTACCTTTGCCCAGCAGGATTTGGAAACCTTTGCCCACTACGGGAACATCCCCGTAATTAATGCCCTGACTGACCTGGAGCATCCCTGTCAAATTTTGGCGGATTTATTGACGATTCAGGAATGTTTTGGCGCTCTAGCCGGGGTAACCCTGGCGTTTTTAGGGGATGGCAATAATGTGGCTCACTCGCTGCTGCTGGGCGGGGCGCTGTTGGGCATGAATGTCCGCCTGGCCACGCCGGCCGCCTACGGGCCCGATCCGGCGATCGTGGCGGAAGCCCAGCAGTTGGCAGCACCAGGGACAGAAATCCTGATTACGGACGATCCCAGGGCCGCTGTCCAAGACGCGCAGGTGATTTACACCGATGTTTGGGCAAGTATGGGACAAGAAAGCGAGGCTAATGACCGTTTGCCAATTTTTCAACGGTTTCAGGTGAATGAGGCGCTATTTGCCCAGGCTGACCCCCAAGGGATATTCCTGCACTGTTTGCCCGCCCACCGGGAGGAGGAAGTGACAGCCGAGATCATGGAAGGGCCACGCTCCCGGGTTTGGGATCAGGCGGAAAACCGGATGCACGCTCAGAAAGCCCTGATGGCAAGCTTGTTAGGACTATAATCTCAAATCTTTGGCATTACCCCTGATGAAACTGCTGTGTTTGAGTAATGGCCACGGGGAAGATGCGATCGCCATTCAGGTGTTGCAGCAGTTGCGATCGCGCCTGAGCGGGCTAGAGTTAGTGGCGCTGCCCCTGGTGGGGGAAGGTTACGCTTACGCCCAGCCAGAGATTCCAACCATCGGCCCGCTGCGATCGCTGCCGTCGGGGGGGTTTATTTACATGGACGGACGGCAATTGTGGCGGGATGTGCGGGGCGGCTTGGTGGGGTTAACCCTGGCGCAATTGAAGGCCATCAGGCGCTGGCGCCAAGGTGGGGGGGAAAATTCTGGCTGTCGGCGACATCGTACCGCTGCTGTTTGCTTACTTGAGTGGAGCGGACTACGCTTTCATTGGCACTGCTAAATCCGAGTACTACCTGCGCGATGAAAACGGCTGGTACGATCGCACCTCTTGGCTAGAAAAACGCTCCGGTTCGGTGTACTGGCCCTGGGAACGGTGGTTAATGGGTCGCCCGCGCTGCCGTGCGGTGTTTCCCAGAGATGAGCTAACGGCTTCAGTACTGCGAAAATTGCAAATTTCGGCCGTTTTTTTGGGAAATCCCATGATGGATGCGGTGGAAGCTGCCCAAATATCTGCCCTCGCGCCGGAGCCGGAACGTCCCCTGATAATCCTGCTGTTGCCTGGATCGAGATTGCCGGAAGCGTTAGATAATTGGCGGCTGATGTTGCAAGCCATTCCCGGAATTGCCGCAATCTTTCCCCAACGCCCCCTGGTTTTTCTGGCGGCGATCGCGCCGGCCCTTTCGTTGGCTGGGTTTCAAGCTGGCTTACAGGGCTGGGAACCCCGTAGTTTAGGGGAAATCTGGTTGCCCGTCCAGGATTCCCAAGGATTGGCCTTTCAGCGGGGCCAGAGCGCGCTTTTACTCACCCAATCTACCTATGGGGCTTGTTTGCAGGTAGCGGATGTGGGAATTGGCATGGCGGGAACGGCGATCGAACAATTTGTGGGCCTGGGCAAACCCATTGTGACCCTGGCCGGTCGCGGGCCTCAATTTACCCCAGCCTTTGCCGAAGCCCAGACCCGATTGCTGGGCCCGTCGGTGACCCTGGTACGGCGACCCGCTCAAGTGGCCGCCGCCCTAAAATTTCTGCTGAGCGATCCTGATTGTTTACAAATGATTTTGGACAATGGCCAGCGACGCCTGGGGCCGCCGGGAGCGGCTGCTCGCATTGCCGATTATCTCCAGGAAAAACTGGCTTGAACCAATTATTTAAGACAAAATTATCGCAGAAATACCAAAATACCTATCACTATAACCAGTAAGACCGTTGCGGCGATCGCCAGCCAGTGACGGGAGAGCCGGGGTTTGGCTGGGGGAATTGCAACCATTATCGGGAGAGCAGCTTCTTTGTGGGCGATCGCGTCTAAAACTTCCGTTGCCGTTTGGTAGCGGTCTCGCAGTTCATAGGCGATCATTTTATTGATAATATCCGCCAAGTAAGGCTGAATTGTAAGATTTTCCTGCCAGCGTAAATTGCCCTGGCTATCTCTGGAAATTTTAGTAGGATGGATGCCCGTTAAGGCTTGAATGGCAGTCATCCCAAGAGCATAGATATCGCTACTAAACTTGGGCCTGCCCTGCATTTGTTCTGGGGGATATGGCCTGGCTTGCCGATAGCCACCGTGGAAAAATCCAGATTGGGATCGACAATCTGTTTGACCGCACCAAAATCAATTAAACAAATTTTCCCATCCTTCGTTCGCCGCATCAGATTAGAGGGGTTAATATCGCGATGAATCGCATGGTGCTGCTGAATAAATTCTAGAATTTCTAGGACTTGATAGAGCAAGTTTAAAACATAATTTTCGCTCAAGGTTTTGCCATTAACAATTTCCTGGTCTAAATTCGATCCTTCAATATATTCTTGAACGAGATAAAATTCACCGCCAAGTTCAAAATAGTCTTTTAATTCGGGGATGTGATCGTGCTGTCCCAAACCCGTTGAACCTCCGCTTCTCGTTTGAAGAGTCGCTGAGCGGCTTCAAGAGTTTCCGGGTCAGACTGAGCCGGTTTGAGTTGTTTGACCACACAGAAAGGGCGCTCAGGTAAGCTGCGATCCTCGGCTTTGTAAGTGACACCAAATCCCCCCCTTCCCAGTCTGGCGAGTAGGTAATAGCGGTTTTGCAGAAATCTACTGGGCATTCACCGATCTTGATAAAGTTAGCCTAAAGGAAACAATCACTCGTCCGCCTTCAATTTTGCCACAAGATTAGTTATCAAAGTGAGATTCGCTAAAGGTTTGGGAAAAATAAGCGCCAGCGAGGAGAGCAAGCAGACAAAGACCCAACCCTATCCCATAGGCAAAATTTCCCACTAGGTCATCCTGTTGGAGTAACTTTAGCCGTCCGAGGAGATAAAACCAATCGTGAATGACGGCTTCACCCCCCAGTAAGGGCAAGATTTGTTCGCCCGCGTCCTTAATATAAATCGACACATCCATAAAGTTTTGTCCTACCCACCATAGGGCGATCGCCGCCGCGTACCACTGCTTTGTGAATAGAAAGTTACCCAGCATCATGGTAGGAATCAAAATTTGCATGAGCGACCCGCCCAACACCCCTATAAATTGGCCAAAAATTGCCCAAAAAACATGACCAGCTTCATGAAAAATTAAGTTGACATTGTGCAGAAATACCATAACGCGATCACCACCGCGCAGGAAACCGCGAACGGTATATTCGGAAGCTCGCAGGGGAATATGGGTTGCGAGCAGGGCTAAAAACCCAATTTTGAAAAGATCTACCCGCTCTAGAAACAGCAATCCTAAATCTTTTTGGGGACGGGCGGGGCGGGGCGGAGGGGTTTTTGCTTGAGGGGTCTCTGCGGGCACTTCTCCAGGGAAAGCTCCATTTTGGGACAAATCTGCGGGCTGTGAGGCAATGGGGGACGGTGAAGGGATTAATTCTACCGTTTCCTGCCAAAGACAGCGCTCATCGCTAGATTGCAGTTGAATGTGCAGTCGCCGAACCTGAGGCGGAGCCAATCGCAACAGGTTTTGCTGAATCTGCCGAACGGCTAGCGTTTTATCAATGTTGCACAGAGCATACAAGGAAATCTCCAAGCGGCCTTCACTCAAACTTACATCGGCGATCACCTCTTGAGACACCAGCCAGAAGGGAACCAGTTGGGCGATCGCGCGGCAATCCCCCTGCCGAGCTAGGGAAGTCAGTTTTTGCTGATTCATCCTTGGGAACCCATAAACCTAGGGTTATTCTTCCCAAAAAAGAAGGTTATTAAGCCAAGATAGTTCAGTAGCTTATGAAGCCCCCTTAGAAAGGGTTAGAATCAGTTAATTTCTCTAAAAAACTTGTAATAGTTATGGAGGTTAGCGGACTCGAACCGCTGACATCCTGCTTGCAAAGCAGGCGCTCTACCAACTGAGCTAAACCCCCGTCGCACAGGCACTTTGCTAGTATAGCATTGTCTCTGGGATTGACAAGCACTTTTTTCGAGCCAGATCGCCATGACCCTTGTTGTTGCCGCCTTCTATAAATTCGTGAAACTTCCTGATTTTGCAGCGTTGCGATCGCCAATTTTTACCTATTGTCAGGAGCAAGGCATTAAGGGAACGATATTGCTGGCCCCGGAGGGAATTAACGGGACAATTGCGGGAACGGAGGCGGGAATCGAGGCAGTATTTGACTATTTGCGAGAAGAGTCTCGGTTTGCCGACCTAGAACCCCGGAGATCCTACACGGAAAGCTATCCCTTCGAGCGGCTGAAAGTAAAGCTAAAACCGGAAATTGTCACCTTGGGCGTCCCAGAAGCCGATCCGAGCGAGCAAGTCGGGATTTATCTAGAGCCGCAGCAATGGAACGAAAAGATTAGCAATCCGGCAGTAACGGTCATTGACACCCGCAATCGCTACGAAGTGGAAATTGGCACTTTTAAAGGGGCACAAAACCCCCAAACCGCTTCCTTTCGAGAATTTCCAGAATACATCAGCCGCCATCTCGATCCCGGCCAGCATCCAGAAGTTGCCTTGTTTTGTACCGGAGGGATTCGCTGCGAAAAAGCCACGGCATTTTTACTGAAGCAGGGATTTAGGCAAGTATATCATTTAAAAGGCGGAATTTTAAAATATTTAGCGGAAGTGCCGCCCCAAGAAAGCCTGTGGGAGGGGGAATGTTTTGTATTTGACGAGCGCGTTGCGCTTCAGCACGGATTACAGCCGGGAAGGTACGCAATGTGTCAAGCTTGCGGCCATCCCATTTCCGCTGAAGATCAAGCTTCGCCTGACTACAAATACGATAGCTCCTGTCCCTACTGTTTCGATAAGCTTACTCCAGAGAAGAGATAATATTGCCGGTTTAAGACATCATCAATTAATCATTCCAACCAATCGAGTTGTTTTCTAATTAAACGGCATAAACTATCTTTGATTTCAGTATGGCGGCGAATGGGAGCCTTTTTTTCCGTGGCTGAATTGCGATAAATATCGTGCTTAGAACCCTGTCGGTGTAAGATGCAACCCACTGTTTCTAGCTCGCGAATAAATTCCTTGCGCTTCACATTTCGAGGACAACTTCTTTGGTTTTTGCCCCCGCTGGTGCGGATTCGACTTCTTCCATCATCAGTTGGTAAGCATCCCGGATATTTTCTTCTAGCTCTTCAAGGGTTTGTCCTTGGCTGAATACGCCAGGAACTCCTTTTAAACGTCCCACTAACCAACCATCGTCATCCCAGTACTCTAACAATAATAATTGTGGCATGGCTTTTTTAAACTCAAAATCGCAAAGGACAAAATCTGTAGGAATAGCAAAATCATAGCGTCAGTCTCGTTCTTTGTGATTGAATACATGGCTTTGTTTGTGCGGAAAGCAGAAGAAGTAGAGAAGCCGCTCCGAAAACCTCCTGCGATCGCCAAATCAAGGTGAGCCTGATGGATTAACTGGGTGGGAGGATTTACCGGACGGGGTTTGATACAGTGGAAAAAGTGCAAACCGCTTCTTATCTATACTTGCAGTTTTAGGGTTATGGCGCTGATTGTCCAGAAATATGGCGGCACTTCCGTTGGCTCCCCCGATCGCATCCAAGCCGTTAGCGATCGCATTATTGAAACGGTGCGGCAAGGGTATCAGGTGGCGGTGGTGGTTTCGGCCATGGGAAAAACCACAGATAACCTGGTGAAGTTGGCCCAAGAAATTACCCCAGCGCCCAATCGACGGGAAATGGACATGCTGCTGTCCACGGGCGAACAGGTGAGCATTGCCCTCTTAAGTATGGCGCTGCAAGCCAAGGGGCAGCCAGCCATTTCTCTTACCGGCGCTCAGGTGGGCATTGTCACAGAAGCGGAACACAGCCGCGCTCGCATCCTGCAAGTGAAGCCCGATCGCCTGCGCCGCCACCTCGATAGCGGTCAAGTCGTGGTGGTGGCGGGCTTTCAAGGGATTACCCACAGCGACGATCTGGAAATTACCACCCTGGGTCGGGGCGGGTCTGATACCTCGGCGGTGGCCCTGGCGGCGGCCTTGGGAGCGGAACGGTGCGAAATTTATACCGATGTACCGGGCATTCTGACCACTGATCCGCGCCTGGTTCCCCAAGCCCAACTTCTCGAAGAAATTACGGCTAATGAGATGCTGGAGCTGGCTAGCCTTGGCGCGAAAGTGCTGCACCCGCGAGCGGTGGAAATTGCCCGCAACTACGGGGTTCCCCTGATGGTGCTGTCCAGTTGGAGCGATGCGCCGGGAACGAAGGTGCTGGTTCCCACTCCCCAACCCCGGTCGTTGGATGGGTTGGAGATTACCAAAGCGGTGGATGCGGTGGAATTTGATAGCGATCAGGGGAAAGTGGCCCTGTTGCGCGTCCCCGATCGCCCCGGCATTGCGGCTCAATTGTTTGGGGAAATTGGCCGCCAACAGGTGGATGTGGATTTGATTATTCAGTCGATCCATGAGGGCAACAGCAACGATATTGCCTTTACCGTGGTCAAGAATCTCCTCAAGCAGGCAGAAGCCGTGGCCGAAGCCATTGCCCCCGTCCTGCGCAGCCAGCCAACCGCCGTTGAAGAAGCGGAAGTTTTAGTGGAAAAGCGCATTGCCAAAATTGCGATCGCCGGAGCGGGCATGATTGGGCGACCGGGGATTGCGGCGAATTGTTGCGACCTTAGCAGAAGCCGGGATCAATATTGAGATGATCTCGACCTCTGAGGTGAAGGTGAGCTGCGTCATCGCTGAGGCCGATGGCGAACGGGCGATCGCGGCGGTGTGTGCGGCCTTTGAGATTACCTGTTCTCCCTGGTCGGGGCCGGCCCGGCAACTTGCGGATCTGCCAGCGGTGCGGGGGGTGGCTCTGGATTTACATCAAGCTCGCCTAGCCATTCGGGGCATTAG
>JAAUTE010000155.1 GCA_012031815.1 Chloroflexaceae bacterium | reverse complement strand
GCCATGATTCACCCTTCAGTTGCCATGATTCACCCTTCAGTTGCCATGATTCACCCTTCAGTTGCCATGATTCACCCTTCATCTGTGGCAGTTCAGCGGCAGTTATTTTCGGGGAAATCTTCTCCAGAAGCCACTTTCAGGACATCGACTCAGTAATGCTTGCCGTTTCCCCCCATGCCTCGTTCAAACCCTGGTCATTGGAAGTCACAGCCAGCGCGGAACCCAAAGGTGTAGAATATGACGGTTGTTTTGGGGATAGCAATGGTTACTGAGCGTTACACCCTGCTTGAAATGGCTCAATTATGGACGGATAGCTATAAATTTCAAACCTGGCTGCAAGTGGAAATTGCTGTTTGCGAGGCCCAGGCGGAATTGGGGTATGTGCCTTCGGAGGCGGTAGCCCAGATTAAAGCGAAGGCTAAGTTCGATCCTCAGCGGATTGCCGAGATTGAGGCAGAGGTGCGCCACGATGTCATTGCTTTTCTCACTAATGTCAATGAATTTGTCGGCGAGGCTGGGCGCTACATTCATTTGGGCATGACCAGTTCCGATATGTTGGACACGGCGCTGGCCCTTCAGTTGGTTGCGAGCATTAATGTGCTTCTCGATGGCGTTGAAGAATTGATCCAGGCCATTCGCTATCAAGCCCAGCAGCATCGCTACACCGTCATGGTCGGGCGCTCCCACGGCATTCATGCCGAGCCGATTACCTTCGGGTTTAAGTTGGCCGGCTGGCTGGCAGAAATGTTACGCAATCGCGATCGCCTGGTGACGGCCCGCCAAGAAATTGCGGTAGGCAAAATCTCCGGGGCGGTGGGAACCTACGCCAACATCGATCCCCGCATTGAAGCCATCGCCTGTCAGAATTTGGGACTGGAACCGGACACCGCCTCCACCCAAATCATTTCTCGCGATCGCCACGCCGCATTTGTCCAAACCCTGGCTTTACTGGCCGCTTCCCTGGAACGATTCGCCGTGGAAATCCGCAATTTACAGCGCACCGATGTGCTGGAAGTGGAAGAATATTTTTCCCCCGGCCAAAAAGGCTCCTCGGCCATGCCCCACAAGCGCAATCCCATTCGCTCGGAACGGCTAACCGGCCTGGCCCGCCTGATTCGCGCCCACGCGATCGCCGCCCTGGAAAATGTGGCCCTGTGGCACGAACGGGATATTTCCCACAGTTCAGTGGAGCGGATGATTCTGCCCGATAGCTGCATTTTGGTGCATTTTATGCTGAAAGAAATGACCAGCCTGGTGAAAACCCTGCAAGTTTATCCTGAGAATATGCAGCGCAACATGAATATTTATGGCGGCGTCATTTTCAGCCAGCGACTGTTGCTTGCCTTGATTGACAAGGGCATGAATCGGGAAGAGGCCTATCAAATCGTGCAGCGCAGCGCCCACCGGGCCTGGAACCAGGAAGGCGGCAATTTTCAAACCCTCGTCACCCATGACCCCGATGTCACGGCGCGATTGACCCCCGCTGAAATTGAGGCTTGTTTCGAGCCCCAGCACCACCTGCGCTACCTGGATCAGGTTTTCCAGCGGCTGAGCATCTAAGTCCGATTCCTGGACAGAAAAAAGCAGGGGTCAGCGCTGTTTTCGGTTAAGGATTTTCAGGCCGGGGCGGTTTAAGATACTGGGAGTGGTAATCTTCCCGCCGCTCAATGGCTATTCTTGCCGACTAGGAGGCAGCATGATCGAGCTTTACTATTGGCCGACCCCGAATGGGCATAAAATTACCATTTTTTGGAAGAGGCCAGCTTGGACTACCGGATCGTGCCCGTTGATATTAGCGCTGGCGATCAGTTTAAGCCGGAATTCCTGAAATTTTCCCCCAACAACCGCATGCCTGCCATTATTGACTCAGCGCCTGCTGAGGTTGGCGAACCCGTGACGGTGTTTGAATCGGGGGCAATTTTGCTCTACCTGGCCGAAAAAACGGGTCAGTTTTTACCGGCTGACCTGCGAGGGCGCAAAGCGGTTCTAGAGTGGCTGTTTTGGCAGATGGGCGGTCTTGGCCCCATGGCCGGACAGAACCATCACTTTGTCCAGTACGCTCCGGAAAAACTGCCCTATGCCATCGATCGCTACGTGAGAGAAACCAATCGACTCTATGGCGTTCTCAATCGGCAGCTAGCGGAGCGAGACTACATTGCCGGGGCCTATTCCATTGCCGACATGGCCTGCTACCCCTGGGTGGTTCCCTACGAGCGCCAACAGCAAAATTTGGCGGATTTTCCCCATCTCCAGCGGTGGTTTGCCCAGATGCAGGCTCGTCCTGGAGTCATTCGTGCCTACGACCAGGGTAAGCCCTACCAAACTCGACCGAGCGTGACCGAGGCAGGGAAAAAATTCTCTTCGGCCAGACTGCTGCAACCCTAGAAACCGCTCAGGAGGCGCAATCCTAAATGGGAATTCAACTTTATGAACTGGTGGGCGCGGAATCAGAACGCCGTTTCAGTCCTTTTTGCTGGCGCGCTCATTTTTCCCTGCTGCACAAGCAGTTGCCCTTTGAAACCATTCCCTGGCGCTTCAGTGAGAAGGAAATGCTCGCTTTTTCCGGCCAGGGGAAGGTTCCGGTGTTAGTCGATGGCGATCGCGTGGTGGTTGACTCCTGGGCGATCGCGGAATATTTGGAGGAGCAGTATCCCCAGCAACCCTCCCTATTTGGCGGTTTGGGGGGTAAGGCCCTGGCTCGCTTTGTCACCGACTGGGTAGAAACCAGCCTCCACCCGCTGATTTTTTGCTGTGTCGCCACCGATATTTACAACCACCTTGCCCCAAGCGATCGGGATTATTTTCGCCAAACCAGGGAAGCCTTCCTCGGCATGACCCTGGAAGCCGCTTGTGGCGATCGCGAAAACCGGGTATTGCAGTTGCGCGAGCGGCTGGCTCCCCTGCGACAAACCCTTCAATATCAGCCCTATCTCTCAGGAGAACAGCCAGCCTGGGCAGATTGGGTCGTATTTAGCGCCTTTCAATGGTCGCGGGCCATCAGCCCCTTTCCCCTACTGGCAACGAACGATCCCGTTTTTGCCTGGCGAGAGCAGCTCCTGAAAGCCTTTGACGGGGCAGCACAGCGCAGCCTTGCCTACGCCGCTTAACTCAACCCTGGTTCGAGACAATTTCTGCGTCTTTTGCGATCGCCCTAATTTCGGTTAGCGCGGTCTTTTTTTATCGCTGTTCAATCAACCGAGATTTTACTAGCAATACAATCGCTCGCTCGCTGGGATTTCGCGTATTTATTCTGACAATAAGATTTACTGAGGCAAGCGATGGGACTGCCCAGTAGATTTACTATTTTTTTATAGAAACTTTATTTTTATTTTGCCAATAACTTCAGTATTTCTTCTCAATTCCTGAGCAGATTCAAGAGCTGAACGGGCCATTAAATTCGTCTTTTGACAGTAGAGAAACGCCTCGCAGAATTGTACTGAGAAAACTACCTGGCCTATTAAGTAAAAATCCTTACATGCCCCTGGCCTGGTTTGTGAAATCTGCCTAAAATTCAGGAATTCTAGGGATTGCTGTTTTTGAAAACTGACCGATACATTGAAAAGGCCTAACGGGAATTAAGAGTTTCCTAATAAATTAGCAGGTTTAATCCGTTGATAATCCTGCCATAATTTCTTGCTTCTCTTAGCGATCGCGAACTTAATGCTGTAAGTAATTGAGGCAAACCGTAGAGTTTTTCCGTGATGCAAGTCCGCTCCAATCCTTAGAAAAAGAAGCCTTATGTCACCGGATACTATGTCACCGGATACTATGTTAACTGGCAGTGAATTTCCAGTGCAATCCTCACTGCTGAAACTGGAGCTTGAGCCACCAGTCCTCTCAGAGGCTTCCCTGACTTCCTCCCCTAGCAATCCAGCGACTGGCTCTAGGCTCATTGCTGCCAATGGCTGGCTAGGTAGCTCCCCAGAAAACTGGCAGGAATCGCACTTAACAATTTGTAGCTGCTCCTACTGCTGCAATTCTGCCTTAAACAGCTTCGATGGCCTTGAATTTGACCCGATCGCCACAGAATCAGTAGATCCCCTCTCCAGTGAAGCGATCGCCGCCGCAACGGTAACGGCGGTTACTGCCCCTGGGCTAGCCGTGCCGCAACTGAGCAGCAATCCCACCGCTAGGGCCAAGATTTATCTTGATTTCAGCGGTCATACCACTGTGGGAACCACCTGGAATAGCGCCTACAATGGGGGTCAGAGCTTCACCACCCCGGCCTACGACACCGACGGCAATACGAGCAGCTTTAGCAGCACAGAACTTCAGCGCATCCAGGAAATTTGGCAGCGGGTAGCCGAGGACTTTGCCCCTTTTAATATTGATGTAACCACCATCGAACCCAGTGCCAGCAAGTTCAGCCAAGGCAAAACGGTGCAAAGAGTGGTTATTGGCGGTTCTGCCTCCCAGTGGTATCGAGCAGGAGCGGGGGGCGTGGCCTTACTTAATTCCTGGCAGCGCACCAACGATACACCCGTATTTGTTTTTGAGAACGATTTGGGCAACGCCAAATACATCGCTGACGCAGCTTCCCACGAAGTCGGTCACGCCTGGGCCTGCGCCATCAAGGCCAATACGACGCTAGCGGCAGGCGAATCAATGAATATTATTCGGGAACCGGCGATTGGGGGCCGCTGTTGGGCGTCAGTTACTCCCGCACCCTCTCAACCTGGCACTATGGTACAACCACGAGCGCTACCACCTTTCAAGATGACATAGCGGTAATCGCTTCTACGATCAACGGTTTTGGCTATCGCCCTGACGATCATGGCAATACTGCTGCCGCCGCTACCGTGCTGGGCGGAGCTACTCAGGTGCAGGGCAGTGGCATTATTACCCAAACCAGTGATGTGGATGTTTTTTCCTTCATCACGGGGACGGGCAACGTCAGTTTTGAGATTAATCCTGCGGCAATTGGCAACAATTTAGATCTCATTGCCCAGTTGTGGAACGCCAGCGGCTCCTTAGTACTGGAAGCTAATCCTGGCAACCGCTATGATGCTGATTTCACGACTTTTCTCAATGCCGGAACCTATTTTCTACACGTTAAAAACAACGGCCAGTACGGACGGGTCGGTCAATATTCCTTTGTCGGTAATGTCATTGCGCCAACGGTTGAACCCACTGCGATCGCCTTGGCTAGCAGTACCTATAGGGTGGGAGAAGACGGTGTATCCATTGGAGACACCATTACCCTGACACGGAGTGGAAATTTGAGTGAAGCCGTCACGGTGACCGTGCAACTGACCAATGGTACGGCGATCGGCGGTTCGTCGCCCTTGGCTGCGGATACAGACTTTGACAGCCAGCCGTTAAGCATCACCTTCGCGGCCAACCAAACCACGGCCACCCTGAGCGTCCCCATCCATGACGACAGCTTGGTCGAAACTAACGAAACTCTGACCTTGAGCCTTCTATCGGGGAGCAGCAATGTCCTTATTGGCTCTCAAGTCACCGCAACTCTGGAAATTGTCGATAATGACCTTCCCAGTCAGCCGCCCAGCCCGCTCAGCCTCCTCGCGCCTCAAACCTTCGGTGAAGTGGGCCGGGTGCAAAACTATGCCCAAACCACCTTGGGCACTGTCCAAACCCTCAATTTCAACCAAACTTACATCAATCCCGTGGTTTTTGCCGGCCCCCTCACCCAGAACGGCAGCGATCCGGCGATCGTTCGCATTGCGGACATAACCAGCCGTGGTTTTTCCTTCTATCTCCAAGAACCGAGCAACTTGGATGGGATTCATGGAGCGGAAAGTTTTAGTTATCTGGTGGTAGAAGCAGGAACTTGGCAGCTTAGTGACGGCACCGTTGTGGAGGTGGGAGCACTAACCACTGACACAACGGTTGCTGCCAGCAGTTGGGAAAGGATTAACTTTAGCAGCGACTTCAGCGAAGCGCCAGTAGTTCTATCTCAGGTGCAAAGCGATAACGATCCGGGATTTGTCCGCACCCGCCAGCAATCTTTAGGGAGTGATGGGTTCCAATTCGCCCTGGAAGGACAAGAAAACCGCCGCAGTGAGAATCGCGGTGCTGAAACGGTGGGCTGGCTGGCGGTAACTCCTGGTCAGAACGAAGCGTTTCTGGCGGGAAAAACCGGAAATTCCGTCACCCATCAATGGTACGATGTCGCCTTTCCTACGGCTCTAACGGGCAGTGCGCCCCAACTGTTAGCCAACCTGGCCAGCTATAACGGCAGCGATCCTGCTGGGTTGCGCTACCAAAACCTCGACAGCAATCGCGTTCGGCTGCGGGCGGACGAAGACACCACTGCCGATAGGGAAATTCAGCATATCAGTGAGATTGTTCACTATTTGGGCTTTGGGCAGGTAGGCTCCCTGGAAGGAACGGCGCTAAGCACTGATCCTCTGCCGACGAGCGCCAGCGATGTTTTGGGCCTGTCTTCAACCACGGCTGCCTTTAATTCCGTCGCTGCGATCGCCTAACTTAAGATGGCTCAGAGAGGTTTCCCCTTCCCCATCTCTTTGAGCCTTTCCCTCGGGTGTTGCTGATTCCAGGTATGAATCGATGCCTGGAAGCATTGATAACTCGTTCAAAGTTCCCAAAAATCATCCTGCTATCCAGCAACGCCTAACGAAGAGACTCTGTACGGTCGGTGTGCAACGGGATTGTTAGACCGTGACTTGGCGAAGTTCGACTTGACCGCCTTCAAAAATTTGCCTCGTTAGCTGATAACCTTCCATCAATGACATTCCAACAAGCGGTTCTGAATCAGCCTCATCAACTGGAACGGTAAGCAAGACGTCATCCCAGACTACAACCGCTTCGTAGACGTTGAAAACACACTCACTACCGTCTCCAAGAATTGCCCGTCCTCGCCTTTTCCACTTCAGATTCAACTGAGCAATCAAATCAGGAAGCAGGGAAAGCCAACCATTGAAACCTGTGTCTACGATCGCATCTTGCGTAAAGACTTTGCCATCAGCCCGACGAATTGATAGGGGAATAATCGGCTCAAACTCGACATTTACGAACCCCGTAATCATGCAGATCTCAGGGTGCGTCCGCCAAACCGACGAACGTGGCGAGAACCAATCCGAACGATCCAAATTTGAGCATCTGGGCGACGAGCTTCGAGGCGATCGCAAGCAGCAATTTCACTCTTGTCCACTTCAAAATCTCCAGTTTCGATGTCGATCGCCACAATCTTGCCATGATTGCCTTCTTCGACTTGCGATCGCACCTGAGTTTCATAAATCTCATCGCCACGTCGAGCAAATTCCTCTTTGCTGTAGCGCGGCTCTCGAACTGTCATAGGCTTTACCTCGTTTCAACGTTATCCATAAATCTTAACTTACAGCTTTCTGGTCATGAAAACACTGTTTGGGTCTTCCCTATATGTAGCAAAAGGCGCACAGTTCTTAAACCCGTATTTCGCATATAAGTTACGTGCTGGTTCAAAGAATGGTATCGAGCCAGTTTCCAGGCTAAATCGAGGGCGTGCTTACTTTCTGGGGGTAAAACGGACTTCATCTCTCTGATATGCTCGCCAAGAAACTCAGCAATCTCAGAGCCAGAAAGATCGTCAACCTTTATTTCCATTTATCACCTCGCTTTCACTCTTTTGCGTAAGGTCTAACGGCTCAAATCAGCGGCGGCAAACAAACTTGAACTCAGCACTAAAATTTCTCAACCGTCCACTGCATTTGAATTGTTAGGCTTCGCGCGTTAATGCTTGAAAGTCTACAATTTTGGAGTACAAGCTGCCTACGGATTCTTGGGCAAAAAGCTGGTCTTTGAGTTTCAAGTAATCTCCTTTGCCGATATTACACGCTGCCCAAAAACGAGCAACACCAGACGGTTCCATATTAGATAGCAAAATCTGAAACCCTTCTTGTAAAACTTGTTGTTCACTCTTAACTTGGATCATCGCTACTCATCTCCAAAACAAAATCAGCGGGATTCATAACTTTCATCGTTAACCCTAAACACCGATTGATCAGCCGCTTGTCACAGGTAATGAAATAATCACTGTTGACCGCCTCAGCACAGGCAACATGCAACGCATCAATCGCTTTTAATCCATTTTGTTCTAATTCCTCGGCTCTTTTACGGATTGCTTCATCAACTTCTTGTCTTAATTTGGCTAACTGAAGATAACGACTCATCGCCTCCTGCTTGATGGGATATGGATTGCGGCTATTCTCGTATTCCAAAACAGAAGAACTAATCAACTCAACTGTTTTCGCTTCAACCATCTGTAAAACGATAACTACAGCTTGAGTTTCAAGGAAAATTTTGGGCTGGGTTTGATCATCGAATGGACGATTGTAAGCGCTGGTATCCAAATATACTCTTGTCATGTGAGCGATTAAAGCCAGGCTATTCCATTCTAGCCTGCTGGTTGATCGCGCAGAGTACTACCAATGAGAAGGCTTCAGGAACCGCCCTAACCAGTAGATGAAAAAGCCTAACGGCTGGAAGTTGAGTATCTCTTTTACACCAATTATAGTCTAATCTGCTATTTAGACTTAACGGCTTATTAGATGGTATTTACCGAAGCAATTCCTCATGGCTACTTAATAAACAAAGATGCTAAGGCAATGCTGAGCAGTGCAAGCCAAACCCAAACAACCAACGCAAGTGCATCAAGTGGATATCGAAAGCTCTTAGCGTGCATCTCATCAAGTAGTCCGCCCCGCTTTTGTTTTTGTAGTCGGTCGTCAAATCCGAGAACTTTCATTCGAGCTTTAGCACTCGGCGAACTTGTGAGAGCAACAACCCATTTATGCCTAATATTCAAAGCATCATAGGAAGCCAAAAGCCCCGTATGCCGTCGGTTGGCAATCCATGTAGCAACAATCCCTGTGACGAAGCAAACACCGACACGTACAACGGGAGATGTTGCGTTAAGTGCCAGAAGCGCCGCAGCAAAACATGTAGTCAATGGTACCCATAACCATTGCTCTCGTGTGGAATAAATCTGATACTCCAGCGTGCGCTCAGCATGAAGTAATCGGAGAAGTTCAAGTCGTTGATCCTCGGTTAGCTGATCGAGTTCTTCAAGAATCTTCTCATCTTCTTTATCCAATTCCAGTGGATTCTGTCTGTTTCGCATTTGCTGTGAATATGCAATGCAGCCTAACTATTTATTAGGCTGATAGTCTCCGTCTAAGATTCCCATTTAGGGGAATTAGACCGACCAAGTCCGGCGGGGAAACGTCATCGGTCAAGAGTCTGTGCGATCGCCTCCGCTGACAAAGTTGAGGTAAATTGCGATGCTCCGATGGAGCGGCTTCGCCTACGCTCCCTTCCTAGAAGTAGCCTGAGTACTGATGGGAGTGGTGTTATCCGGGATAGAAGCGACTCAGTGACTGATACAAAGGACTGAGCCACTGAGAGGAGTGACTCATCCACTGATAGGAGCAGCTCGCCCACTGATGGGAGTAGCTTGCCCACTGAGAGGAGCGGCTGACCCACGGATAGGAGTAGCTCGCCCACATGAGAGGAGCGGCTGACCCACGGATTAGGATGGCTCATCGACATGGTTAGCTGAGTCGCCATTAAAATTTTGG
>JAAUTE010000154.1 GCA_012031815.1 Chloroflexaceae bacterium | reverse complement strand
AAAGGATTGGTGACAGCGCTGTTTAAATTTGAGCGCTATGAGGCGGCGATCGCAGCGGCAGATCGAGTACTTGGCCCGGCAAACAGACGAGCAAGTCCGAGTCAATCAAACAGCAAGCCCAAGGGAAGCTCGCCCAACTGCAACCGCCGGAGCCATTGCCAGAACCAGAATCCCCGGTTGATAGGCCGCCAGTTGAGGAATGAGCGCAGACAACGGACTAAAATGCCGATTCAGTAAGGTCGCTATCCAGTCAAAATCCCCCTATCTCCCACTTGATCAATGCCATTGCTTAGGGAATCGCTATTCTAGTCCGAGAGCCGTTTCTCACGTTACTCCCAATCTTCTCCCGCTTCATAAAGCTCGGCTGCGGACTGATTTTCGTACTCCTGAAGGGTTTGATGGCGCTGGCGTCGCGAAGAACGGCGATATTTCTTCAGCTCCAACTTCGGTTCGTATTCCTGCACCCCCGCTCCCTTGACTTTCAGCTTCAGGGTGCCTTCTTCATCGGGTAACTGCTGCTGCTGGGTTTGGCGATCGCAGACCTCTTCTAAAAACTTGCGGTAGTGTTCATAGCGCTCCCAGTCGCCGCGAACCACACAATTGGGTTCATCGCGGTGCAAGCAATCGTTAAATTGACAGTGCCCCAGGGCCAGCCGCGCCCGCGCCTCCGGGAAATACTGCGCTAGGGATTGCGGTTGGTAATTCATGTCCGGCTGATTAAACCCCGGACTGTCTGCGAGCAAACCACTGCCCGGTAGCTCGAACAACTCCACATGGCGCGTCGTATGGCGGCCCCGACCCAATTTGCCCGATACCTGGGCCACCCGCACATTGGCTGCATCGGGAATTAGCCGATGGATTAAACTCGACTTGCCCACCCCCGATGGCCCGGCCAGGATCGTAATTTTCTGCTCCAGGCGGGCCAGCAGCTCCTCAATCCCTTGATTTTGGGCAATGCTTACCAACACCGGCCCGTAACCCCACCCTTGCAATCGCGCCCGCCACTGCTGCTGGAGAGCCTCACTGACCAAATCCCGCTTATTCAGGCACAGGCACAGCTCCAAATGCACCGACTCAGCCTTCACCAAAAAGCGGCTTAGCTGCCAAACCTCCAAACTCGGCTGTTCCAGGGCAAACACCAGCAAAATCTGCTCTGCATTAGCAATGGGCGGCCGCTCCAACTCCACCAACCGCGGCAAAACCTGGGCAATGGCTCCCCGCCCGTCCTGCCAGTCCGGTTCCTCAACTCACTACGCGATCGCCACCATCACCGACTGCCAATCTTTTCAAGCGCGATCGGCGGGTACAGAGTAGATACCTGGGTTCCTCCGTTGCGGCCGCCGAATCCAAGCGAACCTGATAAAAATTCGCCTGCACTGCCACCACCGTTCCCAGCGGCTGAGCCTGGACTACCGTCGGAGGAAACTCTATCGCCATGCCGTTGGCGGCCGTCCCCGCTGTGTTGGGTGCTGTTTCATGATGCTTCCGGCCGCCTCACCTGTAAGACGAAATAGTCCCTGCGGTCTTCAATGGTTTCAACGGGATAGCCAGCCACCATCAAACTGTCGGGAACCTGTTCAATGGGTTCCCCCGGATCGAGCCACACTTCCAGAAGCGCCCCTGGCGGCATCTGCTCCAGCCGCAGTTTGGTACGCACAAAGTTAATAGGACAGGGCGTTCCTCGCAAATCCAAGCAGGCGTCTGGTTCAAAGGCCAGGGGTGAAAATTGGGTCATCGGTGGAAAAATCCTCCTAAAAACCCTTCCAAACCGCCTCTTCCCGTGCTTTCCCCCTTAATCTTCGCCAGTTTCTCCAAAAGCTCCCGCTCCTCGGTGGTGAGGCGCGTGGGAATATCGACCTTGATCGTTAGCAGGTGATCGCCCCGGCTCACTGGATTGCCCAGTTTGGGAACGCCTTTGTCTTCTAAGGTTTGTACCGTATTCGGCTGGGTTCCGGGTGGAATTGTAATTTCCTCGGGCCCGTCTACCGTATTCACCCGCAGCCGACAGCCGAGAATCGCCTGTAGGTAGCTAACCGTTACCTCTGAGAGGATATTAATGCCTTCGCGCTCAAATTCGCGATCGGCTTCCACAAACAGATAGACGTAGAGATCTCCCGGAGAACCACCCCTTGCCCCCGCGTCCCCTTCGCGAGCCACCCGCAGGCGCGTACCGTTGTCTACCCCTGGCGGAATCGTAATTTTTAGCTTTTTGGTCTCCTGACGGCGGCCCGCACCGCCACAGACATCGCATTTCTCCTCAATCACTTCCCCTGTGCCGTTACAGGTGGGGCAGACGGAAACCTGAGCAAAACTCCCAAAGGCGTCCGAGTGGCCCGCCGTACCTGCCCGGCTCCGTTACAAGTGCTACAGGTACGCGCTCCCGTGCCGGGTTTGGCCCCCGTGCCGCTACAGGTTTGACAGGTTTCCAAGTGGGGGATGCGAATTCCTTCTCGCCTCCAAACACCGCTTCCCGAAATTCCAGCTTTAAGTCCAGGCGCAAGTCATCGCCCCGCACCGGGCCGCCCCGACGCCGCGCCCCGGACTGCGTTCCGCCCATACCGCCGCCAAAGCCGCTGAAAATTGTCTCAAAAATGTCTGCAAAGCCACCAATGTCGCCATAATCAAATCCCGCAGCTCCTCCCCCAGCCACGCCGGCTTCCCCAAAGCGATCGTAGCGCGATCGCAGTTCGGGTTCTGAGAGAACTTCATAGGCCCGATTGATTTCCTTGAAGCGCTCTTCGGCTCCCGCTTCTTTGTTCACATCGGGATGGTACTTGCGAGCCAGACGGCGGTAAGCTCGCTTAATATCTTCTTTATCGGCATCGCGGGAGACACCAAGAATTTCGTAGAAATCACTGGCCATAAGGCGTTCTTGAATCGATTGTAGGTAGGGTTGGCCGGGAAATTGTCCGGGGAGAGACCGGCAATCTCAGCCCCAGGGACTGACCACTAGGATAGCAAGCAACCATAAAGATGCGTTGTCTTGAGGTCTTTAATCGACCACTTCATAATCGCCTGTTACTGTCTCATCCATATCATAGTTAAACATGCTATCCCCTAGCTCGGTAGCCTCGTCATCTAAGGAAACTTCTTGCAGTCCGCTCAGAATTTCTGCTTCAATTAGCTTGAAATCGTCCTCTTCAATGCCATCTAACGACGCCAACTCTTGCCCAGGGCGACTTCCTTTGACATGACTCTTGACTTGATCGTAAATGCCAGAGCCAGCGGCTAATAAGGTGCTGCGGAAGTCTTCGAGAAGCGATCGCACGTCGTCAAGGGTGATGGTGGAGCTGAGAAATTGGGCTTCTAAATGGGCTTTTTTGGCTTCGATAACGCTTCTAACGTCTCCGGGGATAACCTCTTGGTTTTCTTTGAGGGTGGATTGGTAGCTGTAGAATAATGCCTCGGCCTGATTGCGCAGCTCGGCCAGCTCTAGGCGGCGGCGATCCAGATCGGCAAAGCGTTCTGCTTCTTCGCGCATCCGCTCGACTTCTGTGGTTCCTAGTCCGCCCGTGTTGGTAATTTGGATGCTCTGCTCCTTGCCGGTGCCTTTGTCTTGGGCAGAGACTTTGAGGATGCCATTGACATCAATGTCAAAGGAGACTTCAATTTGAGGAACGCCCCTGGGAGCAGGGGGAATGCCGGTCAAAACAAATTTTCCAAGGCTCTTGTTGTCCTTGGCCATGGTGCGCTCCCCTTGCAAAACGTGAATCTCCACGGAACTTTGACCGTCTACGGCGGTGGAAAATTCCTGGGATTTGCTGGTGGGAATCGTCGTATTGCGTTCAATGATTTTGGTGAAAACTTCCCCTAGGGTTTCTACCCCCAGGGAGAGGGGAGTCACATCTAACAATAAAATGTCGTCCATTTCGCCGCCTAGCACCCCGGCTTGAATGGCGGCGCCGAGGGCAACGGCTTCATCGGGGTTGACGGAGCGATCGAGCTGCTTGCTGCCGAAAAAGCGGCTGATAACTTCCTGGACTGCCGGGATGCGGGTAGATCCCCCCACCAGAATGATGCGATCGATCTGCTCAGGAGCGAGTTCGGTATCTTTGAGCGCTTGCTCTACGGGTTCGATGGTCTTTTGAATCAAATTGCTGGTGAGTTCTTCAAATTGAGCGCGGGTTAACTCGGTTTCTAAATGTTTGGGCCCGGTTTCGTCGGCGGTAATAAAGGGCAGGTTGATGGAGGTGCTGGCTAGGGTCGAGAGTTCGATTTTGGCTTTTTCGGCGGCTTCCCGCAGGCGTTGCAGGGCCATCTTATCGCTTTTGAGGCTAATGCCCTCGGATTGGTGAAAATTCTCTAGAAGCCAGCGGACGACCGCATTGTCAAAATCATCGCCGCCGAGGTGGTTGTTGCCTGCGGTTGCGAGAACTTCAAAAACGCCATTGCCAAGCTGCAAAATCGAGACATCAAAGGTGCCGCCCCCTAGGTCAAAAACCAGAATGTTTTGCTCTTGGTCTTGTCTTTCCAGTCCGTAGGCCAGGGCTGCCGCCGTGGGTTCGTTGATGATCCGTAACACCTCTAATCCCGCAATGGTTCCGGCATCTTTTGTGGCTTGACGCTGGGCATCGGTGAAATAGGCAGGAACGGTGATCACTGCCTGGGAGATGGTTTCCCCCCAAAAATTTCTCCCCATCCGCTCTAAGTTTTTGCAAGATCATGGCGGAGATCTCTTGGGGCGTAAAGGTTTGGTCGCGGATTGTACGTCTACAGTATTATCTCGTCCTTTCACGCAGTTATAAGGAACGCGCGATCGCTCTTCTGCGGTTTCTTCCCAGCGCCGCCCAATAAATCGTTTGATGCTGTAGACGGTGTTTTCGGCATTAGTAACCACCTGTCGTTTGGCAAGCTGGCCAATCAGTCGCTGATTGGCCTTGCCGAAGCCGACAATACTTGGGGTAGTGCGCCCGCCCTCCTGGTTAGGGACGATTAGGGGCTTACCCCCCTCCAGTACGGCCAGGCAACTGTTGGTCGTTCCCAGGTCGATGCCAATGACTTTTCCCATAGCAAGTGGCAGTAAGCAAATTTGCAGATTCTAGTGGCACAATGGAGGCGGCTTTCAAATTACAGCATTTTCCCAACACCATCTCCCGATCGGGTCAAAGCTAGCCAAAACGCTCGCATTAATGCCCCCATCAGGTTTATTGGCTTCCTATTGCTGTTCGTCAGCCTCCTCGGAGCTAAGGCTAAGGTCAAATTCTGGCGCGTTAGCAGCTTCTTGTTCCGAGATTACCACGGGTTCCGGGGCCGTAGCAACTTTTACCATTGCATGGCGCAACACGCGATCGCCGAGGAGATAACCCCGTACCAATTGTTCCATGACCGTGCCTTCCGGATGAGCGTCGGTGGCCTCCCGGAGCATGGCTTCGTGGTAATTGGGATCAAACGGTTTGCCTTCAGGACGCATGGCGGAGACGCCTAAGCGCTTGAGGCTGTCAACCAAATTTTTGTAAACCCCTTGATAGCTGTTTTGAATGGCCATTTCTCCGTCACTGCTGGGTTTAATCTGCAGCCGGGCCCGCTCGAAGTTATCAATAACGGGCAGGAGTTCCTTAATGGTGTTGCCTTTAACCTGTTGCTCTAGCTCCTGTTTTTCGTTAAGGGTGCGCCGACGGAAATTCTCAAAATCAGCCGCAATTCTCAAGTACTGTCCCTTAAACGACTCGGTCTGCTGGAGCTGTTCCTGGAGTTGCTGAGTGAGGGCGGCAATGTCTTGACGCAGTTCCTCTGGCGACTTCTCCGCTGGGGGGCTGTCTGGGGGGGCAGTGTCAGAATCCGCAAGCGTGGTTCCATTGTCTGGGGAATTCCCGGTAGTCCCGTGGTTGGTTGCTAGTTCTGGGTTGTCTGCGGCGGTTTCTGCTGGTTTGGGAGTATCAATCATGGCTGGAATCGCTCAAAAAACAACTAGAGTAAGGCAGGTAGCGGTCGCTATCTATGTATTGCTACCAGCCCCGTTATTTCTATTAGTATGACAATCTTTAGAATAACTTGTTCGCTTCCTCGGCAGGAAATTTCGTCAGCCGGGGCATCGCTTCCTGGGAACGAAGGACAGACCGGGGGAGCGCTCAGAATGTGCAGAGCTGTCTGGGGAATTTCTTTGATGTTTATCGAGAAAATCTAGTTACTTTCGCGAAAGATAGGGAATACTAGTTTACGTATAGAAAAGCTGTCATGGTTAAATGAGTAATTTTTCCGTTCCTAAGCGATCGCGCGCCCTAGCGTTACGCAGTAACTTTTCTCCCTTCGGCAATAAGTTAATTGAGGCAGGCTATGCTTCTCCCGAAGAGATGCAGCAAGCCCTGGTCGAAACCCGCCGTTCGGGGCGATCGCTCACCGAGGTGCTGAAATCCATCACTGGACGCGAGCTGCCGCCCTTATTGCAGCAACAGTACAAGAAGCATCAACTCTTTGAGCTGAAGATTCTCTACGGGGTAGATTCTCTCGACCCGGAAATAGACTCGCTCCAAGACAATCAGATGTCCGAGTTAATCAATACCTTAATTCCCATTGACCTCTGCCGCCGCTACCGGCTGCTGCCCCTAAGACAGCAAGAAGACGCCTTGTCACCGTCACTTTTGGTGGCGATGGTTGATCCCGACAACCTAGAAGCGCTAGAGACCTCAACCGCTTACTCAGAACCAAAAACTTTGAGCTGCGGCGGTTAGTGATTACCCCGGAAGACTACGACCAGCTCTTAGACCAGTACCTACAAGAGCAGGGCCGCCGCGAACAAGTCAAAGAAGCCCAGGAGCGGGAAAAGGAACTGGATCAACTCGCCGATGTGACGGGCATCGTGGAAAACCTTGACCTCAGCAAACTGGAGGACGCTGAGGACGATGTCGGTGACGATTTAGGCGCGGTTAGAGATGCCCAAGATTCCCCCGTCATCAATCTAGTCAACAAAATTCTCATTAAAGCGCTTCAAGAAAAAGCCTCTGACATTCACGTCGAACCCCAAGAAGAAAGGCTGCGGGTGCGCTTCCGTAAAGATGGGGTCTTAACAGAGGTTTTTGTCCTGCCCAAACAAATCGCCGGAGCCGTGGCCGCTCGCTTCAAGATCATGGCGGAGCTGGACATTGCCGAGCGCCGCTTTCCCCAGGATGGCAAAATTCGGCGCATGTTTCAGGGCCGCAAAGTGGACTTTCGCGTCAGTACTTTGCCCAGTCGCTACGGCGAGAAAGTAGTGTTGCGAATTCTCGATAACAGCGCCACCCAACTAGGTCTGGATTTTCTCATCACCGACGAGGCTTCCTTGGATCTGGTGCGCTCCATGGCCAGCCGTCCCTTCGGCTTGATCCTGGTGACGGGGCCACTGGCTCTGGTAAGTCCACGACCCTCTATTCCATCCTTGCCGAGCGCAACACACTCGGCGTCAATATTAATACCGCCGAAGATCCCATCGAATATTCCCTGCCAGGGATTACTCAGGTGCAGGTCATCCGGGAAAAGGGCATGGACTTTGCCTCGATTTTGCGGTCATTTTTGCGCCAAGACCCCGATATTATTCTGGTGGGTGAAACCCGCGATAAGGAAACCGCTAAAACCGCCATTGAAGCCGCCCTGACCGGCCACCTGGTGTTGACCACCCTCCACACCAACGATGCTGCCGGCGCGATCGCCCGCTTGGACGAGATGGGGGTAGAGCCGTTCATGGTATCGGGTGCCTTGATTGGGGTGCTGGCCCAGCGCTTGATGCGGCGAGTTTGTAGCGAATGTCGTATTCCCTACCATCCCAGTCGAGAGGAACTGGCCCGCTTTGGTCTCTCGGCGGTGGATACCGAGCAAGTTACCTTTTACAAAGCGAATACCCTCACCAGCGAGGAGCTGGCCGACACCAGCGAAGAGAATCTCTGTCACAAATGTAAAGGGGTTGGTTACAAAGGCCGTGCCGGGGTTTACGAGGTCATGCAGATGACTGAACGCCTCCAAGCCTTGATCAATGAAGGGCGACCACCGATCGCATCAAGGAAGCTGCCGTAGAAGAAGGCATGGTAACCCTGCTGTCCTACAGTCTCGGCCTCGTTCAGAAAGGGCTAACCACCCTGGAAGAGGTGGAGCGGGTGACCTTTACGGATACGGGTTTAGAGGCAGAACTTAAGGCCAAGCGCAAGAGTTCCCTAACCTGCCGCTGCTGTCAGGCAGAATTGCAACCAGAATGGATGGATTGTCCCTACTGTATGACGCCTCGTTTCGCCGATTAGGCGCAGTCAATCTTGCAGGTAATAGTTTTATTAACCCTTAAATTCACTTTTTTGGAGAATCTAGTCATGGACGTGATGATTGAAGATTTGATGGAGCAATTGGTGGAAATGGGCGGCTCAGACATGCACATTCAGGCAGGTGCCCCCATTTACTTCCGCATCAATGGCAAACTCGGCCCCATTGGGGAAGAAGGTCTGACCCCCCAGGAAAGCCAGCGCTTGATTTTTAGCCTGCTCAACAACTCCCAACGCAAGGAACTGGAGCAAACCTGGGAATTGGACTGTTCCTACGGGGTGAAAGGGCTAGCTCGCTTCCGGGTCAACGTTTACAAGGAACGGGGCTGTTACGCCGCCTGTCTGCGGGCCCTCTCCTCCAAAATTCCCAGCTTTGAGAAAATTGGCCTGCCCAACGTGGTGCGGGAAATGACCGAACGCCCTAGGGGACTGGTTCTGGTAACAGGACAGACCGGCTCTGGCAAAACCACCACCCTGGCGGCCATGCTCGACTTAATCAACCGGACGCGCTCCGAGCACATTCTCACCATTGAAGACCCCATTGAGTACGTTTTTCCCAACCACAAGAGTTTATTCCACCAGCGCCAGCGGGGGGAGGATACCAAGAGCTTCTCCAATGCCCTGAGAGCTGCCCTGCGGGAAGACCCAGATATCATTCTGGTAGGGGAATTGCGCGACCTGGAGACGATTTCCTTGGCGATTACAGCGGCGGAAACCGGGCACTTAGTGTTTGGCACCCTGCACACCAACTCGGCGGCGGGGACGGTAGACCGAATGCTGGACGTATTTCCCGCCGAGCAGCAGCCCCAAATTCGAGCGATGCTCTCCAACTCTCTGCTGGCGGTTTTTAGTCAGTGCCTGGCCAAGAAGAAAAACCCCAAACCCGGTGAGTTTGGCCGCTCTTTGGTGCAAGAAATTATGGTCGTGACCCCGGCGATCGCAACCTGATTCGGGAAGGAAAAGCGGCTCAAATCTACTCGGCCATTCAAACCGGCGGCCGCTTGGGCATGGTAACGATGGAGCAGTCCCTGGCAGATCTGGTCAAGCGCGAAGTGGTTTCCTTTGAAGAAGCGATCGCCAAGAGTGGCAAGCCGGATGAACTCCAGCGCCTTGTCTTTGGCAGTTCTCCCAATAAAGCCCGGGCCTAATCCCGGCATCGGCATTAACCGTCCTCAGCGGGGGAGCAATCTGCAACCGCTGAAAATAAAAACCCGACAACTGCTCATGTCAGATCTAGCCCGCAAGAGGTGAACCATGCCTACCTTTGTTGCTCAAGTACAAGACGCTGACCGGGAAAAAACTACAAGAGCGCATCGACGCCTTCTCCCCGGAGCAAGCTCGCTCTTTGCTCACCA